>NZ_CAJHBE010000014.1:0-87956 GCF_904846555.1 Psychrobacter sp. DD43 | reverse complement strand
AGCTCAAATTCCTAAATACGATCTAAGTATAGCTTATTCTGAAATATCTATGCTAATTGATGACACGCCCTAGAACCTTTGGCTGTATGCTAATAGTATTAATGATTGAATTACTTGAAATAGCCGAAGTGTACTTCGTTGTGTATATGCAATGAGCCTTTGGATAGTAGATAATATTGTTTTTATTTACCATAGGCATCGTTATGAAAATAATAGTGGTTCCGTGCTTAGAACCCAAATATTCAGCTATATTTTATTTGTTCTAGGAGTCTGTAAGTTTAGATATCAGCAGTACATATCGTGGGCTTTGTTTGTATAGGTTTTTGACTTACTTCACCTCACATCTACAACCAGTTATACAGTAACTGTCTGATGGCTTTTTTTAGTCAATACATAGTGAGCAATCATACCGATACAAATGCCCCAAAATACTGAACTCAATCCCAAAAACTGCATGCCAGATGCCGTGGCTAAAAAGGTGATTAGTGCCGGTTCTCTTTGGTTATCCTCTTTCATAGCGACGGATATATTGGCTGAGATAGCACCCATTAGCGCCAGACCAGCTAGAGCGGCAATCAGCTCTTTAGGTAATAAGTTAAACACCAGCACAATACTACCAGCAAACAAGCCCCCTAATAAGTAAAAAACACCATTAGCGACACCAGCGATATAACGCTTCTCTTTGAGCTCATGCGCATCTTTTCCCGTACATAATGCGGCCGTGATTGCTGCTAGTGTAATAGTAATACCGCCCACACAAGCAACTGATAACGAAGCAATGCTAGAGGCCATGACAATAGGTTTCGCCGGAGTATCGTAGCCATTTAAATTCAAGATAGCCATGCCAGGTAAAAACTGCCCGCTTAAGCTCACTAAAATAAGAGGAATGGCAAGGTTAAACATTGAGTTCCATGACCATTCTGGCCAAATAACCATAGGTATGGTCATCGTAAAATTAATATCGACAGGATTCATCTTGCCGAATAGTAAACTTAAGAGGACGCCACATAGGAGCACCCAAATCATCGTATATCGCGGTGACAAGCGTTTGGTTAATAAGTAACAGCCCAACATACTAAAGATAATAAATGGCATGGTGTCAGTGGCGACGAATAAGGCTAAGCCGAACTGAAATAGAATACCTGCCATCATACCAGCAGCAATACTGTTAGGAATCCACTTTAAAACCTTATCAAAATAGCCTGTCGCGCCGACAATAAAAATGACGATGGCTGAGATAATATAGGCCGCAACCGCCTCATTGACACTCATCTGTGGAAATAACGTCACGAGTAGAACCGTTCCTGGAGCAGACCAAGCGGTAACCACTGGCGCTTTATACTTAATAGAAAGATAAATACCAGGGATCGCTGTGCCTATCGATATCCCCCAAATCCAAGATGCCATCATGGCTTCTGATACTTGCGCTGCTTGTGCTGCTTGAAAGAAAATGACCAGCGGCCCAGCGTAAGCAATGAGTACCGCTAAAAAGCCGGCAACAGACGCTGAAAGTGACCAGTCTTTTTTTAAGTCTCGTATTACAGTTACCATTTTACGTTCCTACAAACTCTATATTATCAATTTATTATATTGATAATAAATTTGAGATTGCGCGTGTTCTAGGAGAAATCCTTTAACATCATGCTAAAACCCAAAGAATAAGCATAAAATATTGGTGGTGTATCAGAAAGTATGCTGAGGAAATAAAAGGAGGAGTGACAGCCAGAGCAAGATGATATATTTGAGGTTATGAAGACACAAATACAGATCGATTGCCCCGATTGTCACAGTCCCAGTTTTTCGATACACGGCAAAAAAAGCTATGGCAAGCAGAACTACCAGTGCAAGGACTGCAAACGTCAATTCATTGGCGACCATGCCTTAACTTATCATGGCTGTCACTCTAAAATAGAAGACATCATACGGCTAATGACGGTTAGAGGTTGCGGCGTCAGAGACATAGCCGTTATAGCCTCTATTAGTATTGGTAAAGTCCTTAGCACCATAGGCTCATCGGTCTATAAGATTGCGCCTAAGAAGCGCTATTATGAACGCTTAGAGGTTGATGAGTTTTGGACTTACGTGTATCGCAAAAAGCGTAAAGTTTGGCTTATTTATGCTTATGACCGCGCTACCAATGAGATTGTTGCTTATGTTTGGGGCAAACGTGACTTGAAAACAGCTAAGAAGCTAAGAGCCCGTCTTAAACAGCTGAAAGTCAGCTATGGTTCTATTAGCATGGATAACTGGGATAGCTTTATAACCGCATTCAAGCCTGACAAGAAACAAATCGGCAAGCAGCATACGGTAGGCATAGAAGGTAATAACTGCCGTCTTAGACACCGACTAAAACGAGCCGTTCGAAAGACCTGCTGCTTCTCAAAGAAGTTTAATAACCACTTTAAGGTGTTTGATTTGGTATTCTTCTATGTCAATTATGGCTATGTCTGATGCCAGCATACTTTTTAGAACACCACCGAATAATTTGATAATTTTTTTATAAAGTTAGCCATTCAAAACATTAGATCAAACACTTAATAATTACATCAAATCGAGTGGCTTTCCCTACTAAACCACCTAGTCTTTGTTGAAAACTTTTTTATATTCATTTTCAATGATTTGACTTATAACCTTGTTGGCAGTCGTTCCTTTAGCTTTGATGATAGAATCCAATTGATCTTGATTTTTCTTATATATCCTGACTTCACTTAAATCTTCGTTCTTGTTGCTCGCCGAGATTTTACTCCATGCATCTTTCATGTTCTCTATAATTTTAGTTCTATGTGATATTTCTGGTATTGACTCAAGATCAACTGTTGGGTCATTCACGTCTATGTCTTGAGTAAAAACCTCATAGGTATATTCTGCATTTGATAAGACATCAAGACTTGCTAATATTAAATTATACTTGTCTTCTAGAGAGGAGGGTATGAAAGCATTCTGAAGTATGAGGTGGTCTCTTTTTTCTGAGCTCAGATAGTTATAAGCCCATTCAATTTGTTCGCTATCATCACCCTTAAGCCACTTAATTTCTCTACCAGTGCGGTTTCTAAAATAGTTGGACTTAACTGTTTCAATAACGCCTATCAACGGATGAGTGTTTACGTCTACGGGGTTTGCATAATACGGTAAGGTGAGTGGGGTATAGTTGAAATTAATGGTCTCATATTTTAAGTAATTTAAAATGTGTACAATTAACTCATTACCTCCAACTATGGTTTTATTGTAAAAAATACTTTGAACTAAATAAGCAATATGCAGAGCGTTACGGAGGTCATCTTTGATCCAGTTCAATGAGCTATCTGGCAGCTGGTTATTAATTTTAAATTGCATTAGGTCGTGAAAGTATGGAATTGGATATGGCTGAGACTTGAATATGCTGATCAAAGTGGATTTGAAGGCTCCCTTATCAAATTCGATATTAGCTGGTAAATTCCCCCAATACATATTGTGTGCAAATACCAAGCTCTTGCAATCGTCTTCATTAAAACGTCCAATCGTGTTATAAAAATCCTCTAAGTTTTTCCAGTTTTGCTTTGCATGGTAAAAATACAAGTCGGTATTAAATTTATGTTGTTGGGCCTGATGATATGCATTAGCTTGATTTAGCACTTCTTGATTTAAACTAGTAAATGGCTGATTATCCACTTCTATTAAAACCCCATTATTATCAGATGTAGCTGTTAAAGCCGTAGTAATATCTCCACTTTTCTCAGCCGATATTTCGGAATTGTCGTGATACTGGTCAGCAGTCTGAACCAAGTTTCCATCATTATAATCTGAGTTATTATTATATGTCATAGCAAAAATACCTTCAAAAAAACTCTTAAAAA
Organism: Psychrobacter sp. DD43; assembly: GCF_904846555.1. NCBI lineage: Bacteria > Pseudomonadati > Pseudomonadota > Gammaproteobacteria > Moraxellales > Moraxellaceae > Psychrobacter > Psychrobacter sp. DD43. The sequence goes on along the minus strand of NZ_CAJHBE010000014.1, from coordinate 84,123 downwards.
GTGGGTATATAGTCTCTTTTAGTAGGAAAAAACTATGTATTTACTACATAGAAACTCCCTAATATAGGGGCGTGAGCAGTCCTATGCTCTTTTTTAGCTTAAAATAGACTGCATTTAGTCTTTCATATTTCTGCTTTGACTATACCTTGTATATAAGTTTCGTTCTAGCAATAAGTTTGCATAATTTTGGCCCAATATAAATACTTCGTTTAGTACTATCTACGTTTCATTGAATGGATGATTTCATCACTAAGCAAGAACAATATATGATACGTTTTGACAACCCCAGTCAGCTAACTCCATCCTAATCGAAACTCTAACGCAGACAGCAATACTGCATCTGCTCCGATAAAAAAACATCAAGCACACAAGCAAAAAGCTGCTCTTTGGCAGCTCATCCTTAGTGGGTTATTTATATTATTAAGAATACCACTATCATTTATTCTAGTGCTGAGAGCGCAACTCTCAGCAGTTAATATTATAAAAATACAGACTGACCTCACCCTATGAAACCAATTTCATAGGAGCACTACCATGCCGTATTCACATTTCAACCAACCGCTAGTTGTCGCTAATGTTCATAATCTGGTTACGGAGATACTAGCGAACACCATCAGCTTTAATGAGACTATGGATAAACTGAACGGGTTGTATTACCCGTTCATGAATCATCTCAATACTGAGTTGTTTTATACACAGCCAGCTCTGGCATTTTTAAATAGTACTCAAACGATCGTTGGTGATACCTATCCAGAAAACGTGATTTGGAACCATGATAAAACACAGCGTTTTATCAAAATACTGTCATGCTATAAAAATGATATTGATAATGAACGTCAGGCGTTCATTTATCAAGAATCGCACAATAAAAGGGAATTAAAGAACTATGTACACAGCCTGATTAATCATTACTCACGACTGCTCTTTATACGTATCGACCTAAAATATGTAAAAGAAACCAGCCACCATGTATCTATTGAAGATTTTGACTATCACATAAGTAAATTCCGAGATCTTATCGGTAATAAGAAAACATGCTTTGAGCATCGTCAGGGCTATGCATGGGCTCTTGAACAAGGTGGTGTTGAGGGCGGATTGCACTGTCATTTATTGCTGATGTACGACGGTTCCAAAATACAAAATGATTGGTACTTGGCTCGTGAGGTAGGTGAGAAATGGAAAATGGTGACTGGGGGTTTAGGTGAGTACTATAACTACCACGATAAAAAAACTAAGCAGGATTATGAACGAAACGGTAAATTAGGTATCGGCATGATTCATCAAAACAACCCTATTGAAGTTGAAAATGCTTTACGTACTGCACTGTATTTAACTAAACCTGAGAAGGTGGACCAATATTTAAAGGTAAAGGTGTCAGGCATGCGTACCTTTGGACACGGCACATTTCGCACAGCCAAACGCCGTGGACTACCACCCATAGCAAAATAATTACAGATATATAGCATCCCCATGAGATGAGCACCGATGTCATCGTTGCCTCATCAATCTACCCCTAAACGTGTCATCAAGGTCTGCTTTATAGCAGGCCTTTTTATGCGCCATTATCAAGGAGATCCTATGAAACCCATCTGTCCCAATTGTCACTCTTCTCATGTCATCGAAAATATAGAGACCAGTACGCAAGGAATAACAGAGCATCTGTGCTCACCAAAGCTATTCGTCGGTCTTGGTGTGAGCGTCTGCAAGTACTACAAGATCAATCCCATGATTGGCATGGTCGCAGGCAGCGCCATTGCCACCGTCATTAATCTGGCACAACAAAGACTGATGCAACCGCCATTACTCAGAGCGGCTATCCTGCCGCGCTATTTATGCCGTACCTGTCAGCACACCTTTAGCGTCTGACTCTAACATGCTCATTTATTGAAACCTTCAATGACTCATGTAGCAAAGCATGAAATCAATCAAACCACTTATTTTATTCAACAATAAAAGGAATATTCTCATGGCACATTTACTCGAATCTATGGCGTACGTCGGTGACACCCCTTGGCACGGTCTTGGCAACGAGCTATCTCCCAAGCAGCCTATTGAAGTCTGGGCCCGTGAGGCTGGTATGGATTGGCGTATTGAGTCATCCGATGTTAGCTACATGGCAACCAATGATAAAGGTCAAAACCTCATCATGCCTTTTGACGCCAATAAGGTGCTCTATCGTAGCGATACCTTAGAACCGTTATCAGTGGTCAGTCAGCGCTATCAAGAAGTACAACCCAGTGAGATCTTAGAGTTTTATCGTGATCTCACGGAACAAGCAGACTTTGAGCTAGAAACCGCAGGGGTTTTAAAAGGTGGTCGTAAGTTCTGGGCATTGGCTCGAACTGGTCAATCAGCAACATTACGTGGCGGTGATGTCAGTCATGGCTATCTGCTGCTAGCAACCGCTTGTGATGGCACACTTGCCACCACAGCACAGTTCACCAATATTCGTGTGGTGTGTAATAACACCTTAGCGATTAGCCTGGCTAATGGCAGTGGCGGTGTGGTGAAAGTACCGCATAGCACCACCTTTGATGCCCAGAAGGTAAAACGGCAATTAGGCGTATCTGTCAGTCAGTGGGATAACTTTAATTATGAGATGAAGCAGCTCACCAATAGACGAGTGACGCAAGCAGAAGCCGCCAATTACTTAAACCGGGTGTTTAACGATGTCAAAGATGATGGCCTCATCCTGTTTAATACGGCTAAGAAGGAGAAAGAAGCGGTTCCTAATGCTCGCGCTATGAATCAAGTGATGACTATGTTCAATGGACAAGGTCGCGGTGCAGATTTAGACTCTGCTAAAGACACGGCTTATGGCTTACTGTCTGCGATGACGGAGTTTGTAGATCATGAACGCCGTGCTATGTCGCAGGATCATCGTCTAGACTCAGCTTGGTTTGGTGCAGGGGCGAAGCTCAAAGATAAGAGCCTTGATGAAGCGCTGCGCTTAATTGCTTAATCTCTTAATTACTGTAGTTACTCAATAAATCAACCACGCCTTTGAGCGTGGTTTTTTTATGCCGTTTATTTAACCAATAATAAATTTAACGAAGGAATTCATCATGAACATGATCGCATTAAACAATACAACAATCACTCATCCAAGACTTAAGCGTGCCACCGTTAAGAGTAAATCTTCATTAAATGCTCGGCAAAATAGCGAAGCGTTGCCAAAGCCTAAAGTGAAAAATAAACCCATCAAGCCGTCTGCTAATCAAGTTATCTCTGCTAAACGTTTGGTCAATACCAATAACCTAAGTCGTGAAGACTGGCTGCAATTTCGCAAGCAAGGTATTGGCAGTTCTGATGCTGCTGCCGCTTGTGGTATCCACCCGTACCTGTCCATGCTTGAGCTATGGATGATTAAGACAGGACGCATGGAATCAAGCATCGATGAGAGCATCGAGGGATATTCGCCACTGTACTGGGGTAATACCTTGGAGCCGATGGTGGCTAAATACTATCAAGAAAATACCGGTAATAAGGTGCGGCGCGTGAATGCTATCTTGCAGCATCCTGAGCAGCCATTCATGCTAGCAAATTTAGACTATGCCATTACTGGTAGTCACGAAGTACAAATACTGGAATGTAAAACCGCTGGTGAACATGGTGCTAAGCTTTGGAAGCATGGCGTGCCCTTGTATGTTACTTGCCAAGTGCAACATCAGCTGGCGGTCACTGGTAAAACTGCGGCGCATATCTGTGTGCTGCTTTGTGGACATGAAGCCAAGATATACAAGGTTGAGCGTGATGAGCGTTTGATTGAAAGCATCATTGAGCACGAGCGACTATTCTGGCAATACGTGGAAACAGACACGCCGCCAACCCCTGATCATAGCGAGTCAGCTGCCAAAGCCTTAAAGCTGCTTTATCCAACGCCTAAGCCCTCAAGCAAGGTTGATTTGCGAGATGATGATGGTGCCAATAAGTTATTTGAGCAACTGCTGAGTTATCGTGACTATATGCAAGAGTTAGAGCAGCGCCATGATCAGGTTAAGCACCAGCTGCAAACACTAATTGCCGATCATGAGGTGGCCATATTCGAGAAAGGGGCAATTTCATGGAAACGCTCCAAAGACAGTGTGAGTCTTGATAGCAAAGCAGTTATCAAAGCCCATCCTGAGCTACTTACGAAGTTTAGCAAAACCCGTCAAGGTAGCAGACGCTTTGTGGTCTTAAACGATTAAGCCATCAATACATTCATCAACCAATCAAAGACAATCAATTAAAGTAAGCACATAACAGCCCACCCTAATCGGTGGGCTTTTTATGGCTAACTAAAACACATAAGGGATATCACCATGATTAAAGGTCTAACGATTACTCCACCAGTATTAGGTCGCATTAGTATTGGACGTGTCATTCAAAAAGACGGCAAACGTCTTCCTGCTAAAGACGATCAATTCACCATCACCAGCCAAGTGCAGAATAAAGACGGCTGGATCAATCATCCACTAGACGAAAAGCTACGCGCAAATAACGAAGGCAAGCTCAGACAAATTCCCGTTCGTATGTTATTCAATGATCCTGAATTAAACCTACGAGCTGAGTACACGCTATTTGATCGGCAAACGGGCAGACCACTCTGTGTCGGTGACGGTGAGCAGTGTCAGCGCCGAACCAATAATGGTGTGGAAACACTGCCATGCCCATCACCTGATAGTTGTCCATTAGCGCAAGGCGGTGCTTGTAAGCCATATGGCAGACTGTACGTCAATCTGTCTGAGGACGATGAGCTGGGAACGTTTATCTTTCGCACCACAGGCTTTAATAGTATTCGCACACTTGCAGCACGGCTAAGTTACTTTGCAGCAGTATCAGGCAATAAGCTGTCGTGTTTGCCACTGCAATTAACCTTGAGAGGTAAAAGCACGACGCAAAGCTATCGCACGCCAATCTACTTTGTCGATTTAACGCTACGCGATGGGGTGACATTAAAAGATGCGGTACAACAAGCTAAGGCCATTGATAGTGAGCTTAGCGAATATGGCTTCGATCAAATCGCGTTGGATGACGCCGCTAAAACAGGTTATTCCAATTCTTGCTTTGAAGTGGATGGTGATGAGATGTCTGATGTGGTGGAAGAGTTTTATCCAGTAGATACAGATGATGTCAGTAGTGATCAGCAAGGAAACTATCAGAATAATTTAGTAACCCGTAACGTGACTAGCATTGAGCAAGGACTACGGCAAAGCGTAACAGCAGTTAGCTAACTCTATGAAAATAAGCAGTTGATATAAGAAGGAGCGGATTCATTCTGCTCCTTTTTTTATTGGGTTAACTAAGGCGAACGGTCGGACTGTATAGGAAGCCGTAAAAAAATATAGGACTCCCTAACTGTATGAGAGAGAAAGCTCTCATTAACTAATAAGGAGATATTCATGGAAATTTTAAACACAGGCACTCAACAAAACGTATCAACACGAAGCATGCCGCAAATACCTCGCATGCTACCGCTAAAGCAAGTCGTACATTATACAGGGCTTAGCAGCACTACGATTTACGACATGCTCGATAAAAGATCAGACCGTCACGATCCCACCTTCCCCGTTCAGGTTAAGCTAACCAAGGGACGTGTGGCATGGGTCGAAAGCGAAGTTGCTAAGTGGATTGAAAGTAAGATAGCGACTCGAGTTCATTGATACGCTATAAAAAAATAAGCTGCGTTACGCAGCTTATTTTTTTCTTTAATAGCATCAGAGCAACTTATCGATTTATATCAATGAAAGCCCCAACAGGCACGTCACCTTCAAAGTCATCGTGCGCTAAACCCTGCTTTGCCATTTGTTCAGTAATATCATCTTCAAGCTGTTGCTCTTCTGGTGTAAGCTCTTCATCTTCAAGCTGTTGGTCTTCTAATGTAAGCTTATCAAAGTCAACAATATTTTCTATATGATCATCACCGTATGGACTATCCATCGTACCTTCCTTATACTAAATGTTAGAGTGATTAGTATTAGGCGACTAAATAACTATTTCAAGTCTTTTTTTTTGTACTAATTTCATGCTTAATAAACTAGGTATTCTTAACTAAGAGACAAAACCACTTTTTCTCTCTGCAACAATTTTTACTAGCTGATCAAAACTCATTACTTCTATATAGACAATATAGAAAGGCACATCATGAATAGATTTATTTACAAATAAATCGATCACTGGCAAAACGTCAGACTCAGACAGCTACTAGGCTCTTTTTAAAACACTTTAAATAGCTAAACCTAGCTAAACCTAGCTAGGCTTAGCTGTTTTTAGCTATCCTTAGCTATTTGGAAGAGACCAAGACCAACCCTCCGAAACGACTAAACCATCTCGGCGCATTTTTTGTAATAGATTACGTACCTTGTTTTTACGCTGTTTATCATTTAGTACTTGCGGTAATTTATTAGCCAGCATCTTATCAAAGTCACCTAGCCTACCTCGCTCAAACGTTTTAAGATACTCCATAATCAAGCTTTGATAATGCATGTCATCCAAACCACGCATTTGCATATACTCCGCTTGCTGCTCGGTATACCGAGCAACATCAGCAGCGATGATATAGCTATTTTTGCGTCCTTCAATCAATGACTTTTTGCGTAGTGCTTCTGCTTCTGCTTCGTTTTCAGTGATCGCTTGTCCTTTTTGTACTTTATCAAGCGCTATAATATCGTTTAATGCGAGATTATCGACTGTCGCTAGCTGCTTGGCATACTCTTGATCAAGCACTTTACCTGTGAATTTTACGCGTACTCTTTCATGGGTTAAATCATAATCTGGTAAAGGAAAAAATCGCTTGTACTGAATCTGATACATTTTTTTGATGCCGCTACCAATGGTGTCCATCATATTTAGACTAACCATGGCATTGACCAAAAATGGATTACGATAGCTCGCTTCAGGCGCATCTTGTAGCAAGACGTTCTCAATTGTCTTAGGAATAAACTCACCACTGTTTTGAAAAATTAGTGTTGAGTCTTCTTTTTCAACCACCATAATACGTCCACCCAGACGATAGTCTTGATGACCAATGGCATTACTTAATGCTTCACGGATGATATAGAGGTCGTACTGCTGCACCTCTTCAGGGAACAACGTACCAGCAGGCATGTAGCGGTAATTTAGATTGCGAATTTTGTTATACACCTCGTCCAAGGCTAACAAAAATGGTGGCGAAAAATGCTCATAGTCTTTTTCAATACCATCAACGCCCTTTAGAATCCAAGTGATATGTGCTTGCGCTGGACTTAAAAAATACGTGGATTCATAACGTCCCAATAAAATAATCGCTTTGTTAGTTTAGGGGATAGTTACAAGCGGATACTGGTAGTCGGTGGCGGCAATTCTGGCGCGCAAATTTATGCTGAGCTAGCTGAGGTTGCCGATGTAAGCTGGGTCACGCGTGAGCCGCCATTATTTTTAGCAGATGATGTCGATGGTCGCGTATTATTTGAGAGAGCTACGGCTCGGATTATGGGTAATAATGGAGATGCACCGGTGGGCGGAATTGGTGACATTGTTATGGTGCCTCCAGTGAAAGCGGCTCGTGATAAAGGTATTTTAAAAGCGGTGTCTATGTTTAGCCGATTTACTGAGCAAGGTGTCGTGTGGAACGATGGACGTGAGGAACAAATCGATGCGGTGATCTGGTGCACTGGGTTCAAACCAGAGCTTGACCATATAGCCAATTTGGGTGTGCTAGAGGATGACGGTAAGGTAGAAGTAAAACAAGGCCAATCTATAAAAGAGCCTCGTTTATGGCTATTTGGCTATGGCGATTGGGCAAGTCCAGGTTCAGCTACTTTAATTGGTGCTGGACGTAGTGCTAGAGAAAATACTCCCGCTTTGATTGATTTTGTGCAAGGGGTTTCTTAATACTCAACTCGATTTAGACAGTTATAGCTTGAGAAAGCCAGTTTATGAAGACCTCATAAAATATCTTGATTTATTCTTATATGTCTATATTATTGGACTTATGGAAATAATAAATGCTACTGCCAGCTTTGCTGCGCTCTCTCAAGAAACTCGATTAAAAGCTTTTAGACTTTTGGTTAGTCATGAGCCTGATGGTCTGCCTGCTGGTGAAATCGCTCGCAATCTTGGTGTGCCACATAATACGATGTCGGCTCATTTAGCCGTGCTTGCCCGGGCAGGATGGGTAAGCTCACAACGACAAAGCCGCCAGATTATTTATCGTGCGTCTCTTACGCATGTCGAAGATGTCATTCAATTCTTGTTAAAAGACTGCTGTGCAGGTCACCCAGAGTTATGTGGCTCTCTTTTGGACAGCTTGAGTGCCTGCGATATCAACCCATCCGACAAACCCAACAGCTAAGCTACTATTCTTTTAAGAATACAAACCCTTCTAACACTATAAAAAGGTCGTTATGACACCTATCATTTTTCACAACCCTAATTGTGGTACGTCTCGCAATACCTTGGCCATCATGAAGGCTTCAGGCGAGCAACCGAACGTCATTGAATACCTCAAAACACCGCCTACTCGTGAATATTTGATTGAGCTGTTAGGCTTGATGAAACTTTCACCGCGTGAGCTTCTACGCCGTAAAGGTACGCCTTATGATGAGTTAGGTTTAGACGACCTTGTATTGTCTGATGATAAGCTTATTGATGCAATGATGGCGCATCCTATTTTGATAAACCGTCCTATTGTGGTGACTGATAAAGGCGCAGCATTATGCCGACCTTCAGAGCGGGTATTTGAGCTATTGCACCATCCAGTGAGTCGTTTTACCAAAGAAGATGGCGAAATCGTCCAATCTACTAAAGACAACAGTCTAGATCCCTTTGTCGATTTAACTGACTTACCAAATATAGATGCAGTAGAGCTGCAACCGATTGATATTGATGCTTTGATTGGTGCAAATGATCCCCGTCATCCACCAAGAATATTGGTGCTCTACGGCTCTTTACGTGAACGCTCGTTTTCTAAATTAGCAAGTGAAGAAGCGAGTCGGATATTGCGTTGGTATGGTTGCGAGGTGCGTACCTTTGATCCTACGGGTTTACCATTGCCTGATAGTACTGATGCTAATCATCCGAAAGTACAAGAGTTACGTGAGCTAGCAGCGTGGTCTGAGGGCATGCTATGGGTTAGCCCTGAGCGCCATGGCAGTATCACTAGCATCATGAAAGCGCAGATTGATTGGATTCCACTGTCATTAGGTGGCGTTCGACCGACTCAAGGCAAGACGCTGGCAGTAATGCAAGTCAGTGGCGGCAGTCAGAGCTTTAATACCGTCAATCAGCTGCGTATCTTGGGGCGCTGGATGCGTATGATTACCATACCCAATCAGTCGTCTGTTCCGAAAGCTTTTTTAGAGTTTGATGACAATAATCGTATGCTTAATTCGCCTTTATATCAGCGTATCGTTGATGTGTGTGAGGAATTAGTGAAGTTTACGTGGCTCACACGTGGTCGCTCCACTTATCTAACCGATCGTTATTCTGAACGGGTGGAAAGTCGTGAGGAAGTATCACAGCGTGTAAATCAAAAATCACTCTAAACTCAAGCGTATCTAACGTTAACCTTCTCTAATACCATTGTTTTATTAAGGCACCTTTATGCTCGCATTAGCGATTTTTATTGTCACTTTGACTTTAGTCATATGGCAGCCAAAAGGACTGGGTATCGGTTGGAGTGCAATGGGCGGCGCAGTAGTTGCCCTGCTTCTAGGGGTGGTGCAATTATCAGATGTGGCTATCGTCTGGAATATCGTCTGGGATGCCACCTTTACCTTTGTCGCGCTTATCATCATCTCATTGATATTAGATGAGGCTGGATTTTTTGGCTGGGCAGCATTGCATGTTGCAAGATTAGGTAATGGTCAAGGTCGGCGACTGTTTCCCATGATTGTTATTTTAGGCGCATTCATTGCTGCCTTTTTTGCTAATGATGGGGCGGCGTTATTGCTTACTCCTATTGTCATTGCCATTTTGCTGCGCCTTGATTTTGCACCCAAATCAGCTTTAGCCTTTATCATCGCTACTGGCTTTATTGCCGATACCGCAAGTCTGCCATTAGTAACGTCTAATCTAGTCAACATCGTTAGCGCTAATTATTTTGATATTGGTTTTGGTCGCTATGCAGCAGTCATGGTGCCAGTGAATATCGTATCTGTTATCTCAACGCTACTGGTATTATGGCTTGTCTATGCGCGACATATTCCGAAGCATTATTCAATGGATAGTCTAAGCTCACCGCAATCTGCTATCAAAGACCCTTTGGTTTTCCGAGCGGCCTTCCCAGTATTGGCCTTATTACTCATCGCTTATTTTGCCACTGAGTCATTGGGACTAGTGATTTCGTTGGTGACTAGTATCGCAGCACTAGTGCTAATAGCAATCGCAGGCCGCTGGTGGCAAGGCGGTCGTGATACCAAATTTTCTGTGACCCATGTCCTACGCAAAGCGCCATGGCAAATCGTGTTGTTTTCAATCGGTATGTATTTAGTGGTTTATGGCTTGGGTAACGCAGGACTCACGGCATATGGCGCGCAAATACTAAACTGGTTAGGACAGCAAGGTAACGTCATTGCGACGGTCGGAACAGGCTTTCTATCAGCTATCGTCGCCTCAGTCATGAATAATATGCCGTCAACCCTCATAGGAGCGCTGGCGATTGATAGCGCCCAAGTTCCCACTGCAACGCGTGAGTTGATGATTTATGCCAATGTTATTGGTAATGATTTAGGGCCAAAATTCACCCCAATTGGAAGTTTAGCAACATTATTATGGCTACATGTACTGGCGGAAAAGGATTATAAAATCAGCTGGGGTCAGTATATGAAGATTGGCTTATTCATAACACCGCCAGTACTACTCGTAACGCTTTTAGCTTTAGTATTTTGGTTGCCTATGTTACCCAGTATTTAAGTAAGCGGTCATTCTTATAGTACGGTGCCTGTATAGGGAACCGAATCAGTGAAGGTACCTAATTGGTTCCTTATGGATATGCCCAAAACATATATGCTTAATACTATTAAAAAAATAGAACCCACTTAATCAGATCAGTAACGATTCTAATTAAGTGAATTTAGTGCCTATCATGGGTGCAATGATTTGCCAAAGTGATTGTTTGATATCTTAGCGAATCAAAATGACTGGCGACAGCGTCTTAGCAATGATCTTTGTCGTAGTACTGCCAACAAATAGCTGTTGGAATTTAGAATGGCCATAAGCACCAATGACAATAATATCGACCGCATTTTGCTGCTGAAAAGCCAATAATCCATCAACAGCATCAGAGGCAGTTAAATGATGCGCTTCTACTGTAAAGCCTGAAGTTGTTAATTTCTCGGTAGCCATTACTAAACTGTGTTTGGAGGTCGCATCATCATTACCTATCATGACGATATGCCCTTGCAGACCTTTTAACAGTGGACTTTTCGCAATCATATCAACGGCTTTAATGGCTGTTTTACTGCCATCAAATGCTATCATATAAGAATTGGGCGTTTTAAACTTCTCTGAGCAAATCAACACTGGCACGCTGGAAGCGCGCGCCACAGTTTCGATTTGACTACCGATATTGATTCGGCTGTCTTTGTGATCTTCGCCGCGTCGTCCCATAACGATGACACGATTTTTGCTATTGAAGTGCTCAATCGCTGGCAGCAGTTTGCCGTGACGTTGATAGATTTTCACATCCACGCCATTAAAGCTACTTTGAATGTGGCTTTTTGCATCTTTCACCAAAGCATTACTATAGCTATTCGCGACTTTTGCTCTTTGCTCGTCCAGCTGCGTAAGTTCTTCTAGCAGAAACTGACGACTATTAATGCCTATTGCGCCTGATAAATCGCGTCTGTTTGAAGCAGGAACGTCACTGACATGTAGTAAGCCTACTGGTAGATTCAATCGGCTCGCATACCATGCTGCATAATCACAAACTGACTCCGTTACGGCTGAACCATCGATACACGCTAAAATATGCTGTTCTGTGTTCATAATTTGTCCTTAAATTTCAATTTGAAGTGTCCATGTCACTAAAACGAATAGGCTTTATGGACACTATTATTAGTAAATACTATTAATGAGCGCCCAAACTCTGCTCAGCGTCAGGTTTGTCATGAACGCCGAATTTTTCTATCATCGCTTGGCTTGCTTCATTCAGACCGATTAGTTCAACCTCAGTACCTTCACGGCGAAACTTAATAATCACCCGATCAATCGCGGCAACGGCTGTCACATCCCAGAAATGCGCTTTTGATACATCAATGACGACCTTGGTTATAGACTCTTTCACATCGAACGACTCAATCAAGCGCTCTGATGATGAAAAGAACACTTGACCATCCACTTGATAATAACGCGTTCGTTCTGCTTCATCTAATTGCGTATGCACGCTCATATAGCGTTCGATTTTACTGGCAAAGAATAGAGCTGATAACAGCACACCAATTAATACGCCATATGCTAAGTTATGAGTCGCAACTACCACAGCAACGGTGGTAATCATAACGATGTTACTTTGCAGCGGCTTGGTCTTAAGCTCCTTAAAAGAACCCCAGTTAAACGTACCTATGGCAACCATAATCATTACAGCCACTAATGCTGCCATTGGAATAATCTTTAACCAATCACTTAAAAATACAACGAGAAGTAATAAAAATACACCCGCCACTAATGACGATAGACGTGTGAAACCTCCTGATTTTACATTGATGATAGATTGACCAATCATCGCACAGCCTGCCATACCACCGAAAAAGCCACTGACGATATTGGCAATACCTTGCCCCTTGCATTCTTGGGTACGATCACCTTTGGTATCGGTCAAGTCATCCACAATGGTCATAGTCATCATAGACTCAAGCAAACCGACGATCGCAAGACTGATGGAATACGGCAAAATAATCAGCAAGGTGTCTAGATTCAGAGGAATATCAGGTAGCAAAAATATCGGCAAGGTATCCGGCAGTTGTCCCATATCGTTGATGGTACGTGCTTCTGCACCTAAGAAAATAGCGATCGCTGTCACCAATACAATACTGACCAGCGGTGAAGGAATCATCTTACCGATTTTGGGAATGTACGGATAACCATAGATAATGATTAAGCCCAGCGCCACCAGACCATAGACGTGGACTAGATTTGAGCCTGCTTGCGGCATAAGCTCCGGAATCTGTGACATAAAAATCAAAATAGCCAAGGCATTGATAAAGCCAAGGATGACAGATTGCGAAACGTACTTCATCAAATTACCCAGCTTCAAAAAGCCAAAGATAATCTGTATCACCCCTGTCAAGACACTGGCTGCTAGCAAATACTGCAAACCATGCTCTCTCACCAGCGTGACCATGAGTAATGCCATCGCGCCGGTTGCGGCTGAAATCATCGCCGGACGTCCGCCAACGAAAGCAATCACTACGGCAATACAAAATGAGGCGTACAATCCAACTTGGGGATCAACACCGGCAATGATCGAAAAAGCAATGGCTTCAGGGATAAGGGCTAGAGCGACAACCATACCAGCTAGGACATCGCCTCTAACATTGGATAACCAATGTTCTTTAATAGTAGTTAACATGTTTAACTCAGTTTTTATGAACTGCTTTAGTCTGTCAATAATCGCGATATCTGAGCTAAGAGATAGGAGATATCCAAAATAAAAGGTCTGACACATTTCTAGCTAGGCATAATGCCTATCAAAAAATAGATATAAAAATGTGAACCATCGTATTTAGCGCGTTATTGTCATAACTTGCCTTTAATAGCTTGCTCTTAATGACTCGATAGATAAATCGATTATAGATACAAACATTAAAGCAGTGCGTGTGCACAGGAAAAAGCGTAAGACGCTCTATGAAAGAGTAATTGCTATAGGGAGCAATCATTTACTGAGGAGGGGTACAACTAGGGTGGCGTATTCATCTTTGTAGTAAACGACTTTTATAGATTAAAGGAGTAATATTTCTCGTAATTCTAACATACATAGCACCAGTCAATAAAAATATTTGGCTATTACTCCCATAACAGTACTTATAGAAATCAAAAATAACTCAATATACCTATAAAAAGTCACTGCATGTACACAACGGAGTACATTCTCATAATTTTAATATCTTGATTTACTAGTGCATATAGCACACAGACAAAGGATCAAGTCCTCACTAGGAGACTTTCCTGAAAAGTGTGTAAGTATTGCTATAAGCTAAATGACAGTTACACAGAATCTGGAATGGTCTCCTGACCGGCAAGTATCTCAACCATAAGATACTTATCCAATAGAATTAAGCTGCACTATTTAACAGTTAATGTCTAATTTTAAGCATTCTGATTTATTAACGGAATTATCATTAAAGTTTATGCCAATCTTCAATCGCTTTGTACCCAGTTTCTAGTCCTACATCATAGCTATAACGAATTTTAGCTTTATCTTTAGATAATCGACCCGCCATATTTTTCAAGTCGGGTGGGCAAACTTCTAAAAACTTCTGTGGTGATGCAGAATGTAAAAATTGCACCGCATCATTATAACGTTGGGTTCGTGTTAATAAGCTTTGGGCAAAACCATATCGTTGCTTAGAAAAATATTTAGCCAACAGCTGATCGCCCTTGCGACCTGCTTTATAGTAATTGTGAGGACGAGTACGGATCACCATTAGCTTAGCAACACGATCTTGTTGAGCGGCCCAATGCACAGGCAAAGCATCAGCTACACCACCATCGAAATAAGGTTCGCCAAATATCTCGACCGCTTGACGAGTCAGCACTGGTATAGAACTTGATGCTCTTAATCCATCCAAAATATTGTCTTTACAGGCTTTAATATAGTTAGCTTCACCTGAAATAGCGTGTGTTAGCACCATGTAAAACTCAGCATGACTGGCAAATAATTGTGCCTGATTTAGTGGATGCTCTTGTTCCACCACGTCCCACATCCACTTTAGATCCAGTAAGTCCCCACCTTTAAGGAAACGACCATAATGGATAAATTCAGGTCGAAGTGAATGATCTAAGTAAATCTGCAGGGTGCGACCTTGTTGCGCAGCTAAATAGTTAGCAACGTTCGTTGAGCCTGAGGACACCCCCACACAAAGATCAAAAGGATTAAATTGTTGTTGTAAAAATGCGTCTAAAACACCACTGGTAAATGCGCCACGCATTCCACCACCTTCAACTACAAGTGCTTGTCGATGTTGTTTAAGCATTGAAAACCTCGAATTCTTGTAAATACTACCTTTTTAACTTAACCATTACATAGAGTAATTAAGTGAAGCGCCTCGAGTATATCGGAGGCTGATACTTTTCCAAAGAACCATCTTAAACTACCTAGCTCCAAATTTTACTCATTCAAATAAAGCTCAGCCATCCCGTCGAGCCTCGCCTTCACCTCTTCCCAATTCGGCATCACCTGCGTCATTAGTCGCCAGAAGCGCTCACTGTGGTTGTACTCAGCTATATGACACAGCTCATGCAATATCACATAATCAATGCATTCTTTTGGTGCTTTGACTAAGTGCGGATTGAGGATTAAATTACCTTTATTTGAGCAGCTTCCCCATTGTTTTTTCATTACTATTAACTTCAATGAAGGATTATTTTTTACCCATGAGGCCTTATGTATCAAGGCCTCAAGCCTCTCTCTAGAGACCGACGTAAATTTATCTTTATACCATTTATCAATCAAGCTTTTCACGAGAATCGCTCGTTTTTCAGCGTCTAATTCAGAATCATTTTGAGACAATTCTACATGTAACTTACCGCGACTGAGCTTCACCGTACTGTTTATCACATCGTTAGTTTTTGCATCGGTTATCACTTTTAACACATAACGACGACCCAGATAAAACTGGGTCTCACCACTGATATAACGTTTAGGCAATACGTGATCTTGTTGCTTTGCAAATTCTTGTAGGCTTTGCCATATCCAGCGAGCACGCTTCATCATGGCGTCATGTATTATCTCGTCACTGGCATCAACAGGCGCTGTGGCGACTACACGCTGATCAGGATGTACCTTGATGACCACTTTGCGAGGTTTGCTCTTTTCGTTAATAAGCGTATCGCTTCTAGATTTATTTTTTGTGTCTTTACGCACGACTTCATAATGGATCTTATCTTCACCATAATAAAAGTTGCCTGTCTCAGTCATTGCCTACTACCCTCTTGCTGCTCGTGGGCTACTTGTCTCTCTCGACAGCCCAAGTCGGGTAATCTTTAGCACCTCTTCAATGAGCTGTTGCGCTTTATCAATACCCAAGTCAGCAAACAGCATTGGCAATAATCGTCTATTAATCGCATTTTCAATTTCACTGGCATTGATGGAATATTCCGCCACATTCGTTTTGACTACTTCATCAATCTCAAAGGCGTAAGCGACCAGCTTGTCATTATCTAGCTCTTTATCCGCTAAGAAATCAGCGTCAAATAAATGCTTAAACAAACCAAAATAAGCCTGAGCATGTTTATTTAATTTGCCATTGTCATCGATAAATTCATTCGGTACATCAGCAACATCGCGGTCTTTGACGGCCTGCTCAAAGTCAGCAAACATCATGTACTGCTTCACGGGTGCATCGAACATCGCTTTAGCTTCTTCAATGGCTTTTTTTAGGAGCTTAGAGAAGTACTCTTGCGCATACGGATCATCAGCCAAATCTTGCTCAATCATCTTAGTCACACGACCTGTAATTTTATCGGTTTGGTTGCGTGCTTCATCATCACTGAGCGCTTCGGGCTTAACATCCTTGCCTAAATTGCCGACCAAGTAAGCCCCTTTCGCCTCTTTAACCTCAAGCCCTGCAATGTGCTTATCAAGTAAGCTACGAATATCCGCTTCATACTCATCATAGTCGATGGTTTCATCAGCATCTTCACGGACTTGCTTACGTAGATTGATAAAGGCTTTTAGATCGGCTTTGTAGCGATCACGCTTGCTATCAAATGATTTATCTGCAAAGAAAGATGCTGATTGCAGCGCAATCTTCATGGCGTTAGAAAACTCGGTCAAAGCCGCATAAAAGTCATCACGTTCTTTAAGCTTGGTATCGACTACTCTGCCATCGATATCCTGCATCTTAGGTGCTAGCACTTGCCTTAGCGCTTGCCCATCCTGTTTGTTTTTTACCGATGAAAAGATAGCCCACAGCTCGCTATGTAGTCTTGGCAGCTGCTTGTACTCAGTATCCATGGCGTTATACAGACCTTTGAGGTCTTCGATATCAAAGCCACCTTGCGTACGTTCCGCTAAGTCTTGATATTTCTCAATGGTGATATCCAGCTCTTTTAGGATGCCACGATAATCAATCAGATAACCAAAACGTTTCTTCTCATGCAAGCGGTTCACCCGTGCAATGGCTTGAATGAGGTTATGCTGCTTTAAAGGCTTATCAATATATAAAACGGTGTTCTTTGGCTCATCAAAGCCCGTTAATAGCTTATCAACGACGATCATAATGTCAGGACCATCGTCCTGACTAAAGGCTTCTATGATGGCTTTGGTATACGCTTTTTCATCACCGCCGAAGTCTGCGGCGACATTATCTTGCCACCATCTTTGTACGATGTCTTTTGATTCGCCATCGACAGTGTCATGCCCTTCACGGGTATCAGGTGGTGACATAGCGACCACTGAGGTCACTTTGCCAATCTTATCTAATGCCATTTTATAGCGAATAGCTGAGGCTTTAGAGTCACAAGCCAACTGACCTTTTAGATGCTGCTGTTTAAAGTTTTGGAAGTGATCAGAGATGTCATGAGCGATCAGCTCGATACGTCCCTCAACCTGATAGATTTGACCTTTTTGGGAGAACTTACGTTTGAGGTCACTCTTTTGATCATCAGTGAGCTTTTGGGTAATACGGTCAAACCAGCTATCTATGGCTTGATCATTGGTATTAAGCTCAGGGATACGCTCTTCATATAGTAATGGCGTGACGGTTTTGTCTTTAACCGCTTGCTGCATGGTGTAGGAGTGAATGATGCTGCCGAATTTATTCTCAGTCTTATCATCTTTTAGTAATGGCGTACCCGTAAAGGCAATAAAGGCAGCGTTTGGCAAGGCTTGCGCCATACGGATATTGTTCTCACCATTTTGGCTACGGTGACCTTCATCGACCATGACGATGATATTGGGGCTGTCGTTATAGCACTCATCATATTTAACGGCTGAACCAAACTTATTAATAATTGAGAAAATAACCCGCTCATTACCCTGCCCAATCTGCTGCGCTAGACGGCGACCAGAAGTTGCCATCGCATCCGTTTTGTCGCGATCACTAAGCACACCACCAGAAGCAAAGGTTTTACTAAGCTGAGTTTCAAGATCAACACGGTCAGTGACGACAATAACACGGCACTTCGCGAGCTCTTCTAACCAAATGAGCGCCTTGGAGAAAAACACCATAGTGAAAGATTTACCACTGCCTGTAGTATGCCAAATCACTCCACCCTCACGACTGCCCTTTTCGTCAAAGGTGCTAATACGCTCAATCAGGGCTTTGATACCAAAGACTTGCTGATAACGGGCAACGATTTTGCCAGCCTTTTTATCAAACAAGGTAAACATACGCGTCATCTCAAGCAAACGCTCAGGCTTTAATAAGCTGACAATTAAGCGGTCTTGATCGGTGACGACTAGATCACCGCCATCAATCAATGACTGATATTCATCTTTAATAAAGGCAGGACGATGGGCAAACAGATTCTCAATCTGCTCAGGACTGAGCGCTTGATTTTTTAGACGGGCAAACTCAGGCTCAGAGAACTCTTCTTCGACCCATTTTGCCCAAAACTTTTCAGGCGTACCGCAAGTGGCATATAGACCGTCATTACCATTTACCGCTAGCAGTAACTGGCTATAGGCAAACAGGTGCGGGATTTGTTTTTGGCCTTGATTACGGATGTGCTGGGAGACGGCTTGCGTGTTGGTTGATTGCCACTCTCTACTCGAGTCAGGACGTTTGGCTTCAATCACTGCCAACGGTAGACCATTTATGAAGCAGACGATATCAGGAATGATATTACCTGTCCCTTCAGCATTCTGTACTACCAGCTCTTCGGTAAAGTGAAAGCTATTATTATCGATATGATTCCAATCTATCAAGCTGATGGTTTGCGAGGTTTTTTTACCGTCGATAAACTCAGTCACCGTCACGCCATAGAGCATGGCGTTATAGAGCTTTTCATTGGCGAGTTGCAAGCCTAAGTTCATCGCTGGGTTTAGCTCGTGCATGATCTTATCAATGGCACTGTCGGATAAATGATGCGATGTGCCTTCAAACATAAAGGTTTGCTTGGCTAAGAACGCACGCATGATGGGCAATAACACCACTTGGTTGGTGGCTTTATTAGCATTCACCTGATTAGCGAGCAGCTTATTGCTACGCATGGCATTGCATTGGTTAGGTGGAATAAACTCATAGCCGAGTGTAGTAAGTAAGGTTAAGGCAGGAATTTTTGAGCTGAATTCTTCGGCGAAGTTGAGGCTTTTATTAAAATTAGGGTTGATCATATCTGCCAACTTTATACATAGCGTTTGTTTGGTTGCTTGTTTGGTTTTATCGATTGTAGCCCAAACACCATAAAAGATGTCATAAAAAAGGCAAAGAAAAACCGCCAAGGTTGCGCGTTACCCAAAGGGCACTAAGCGTGGCGGTTATGTTGGGTATAGATTAGTTGATTACTGAAAATGTGTCAATAAACCTCTTTATAAATATTTTCGCAAATGGGTAAAGTTAATAGCTTCTATGCCATGCCCTGCTGCAAACCCATATAAATCAAGATCGGCGGTTAATAAGACACATTTATCTAAATGGCAAATATCAAATAACGCAGCATCCGATAATCCTAGCTTAATAAAGGCAGGGCTAAGTATGATTTGCTTAGCGGATAAATACTTTTCATCGACTGTAACAACAAACTGACTCAGATAACCAAATAGTACTTGCCGCTTTTTTCCTGTGAACCAATCGAGCAAATTCGCAGTTTCTGTCAAGACTTGGGCCGTAGTAATAATAGATTTAAAACCCAGTAAAGTCTTATCCAATATCTTAGCATCAGCTGTCGTGTATGCTCGTGTACGACTAAACTTTTCAACTTCCCCATCGCCAAGCTGAGCCACCAAATACATCGTTAACAGATTGGCATCAAGCAAAACTCGTTTCGACTTGTCAATATAATAATGCGTCACTGTTAACCTACATCACGTATTAACATACCTTTAAAAGCCCCATCTTCGGCACCGATACGAAACGTTTTATATTCGCGTAAGGTTTCTTTTTCTATATTACTTGGCGCAAACGCACTTATTGCTGAAAAACGATTCGGTGTGGTTTCCGTCGTTTTTACTCGATGAGAGTCATAGCCTAAAGTAATTCGCCATTCATTGTCAGACTCTTCAAATACGACTTCTTCTAGTCCTAGATTTTTGATGTTCTCGCCTTCAAACAAATCTACCGCAAATTGTCTAGCAAGTTTTACAGCTTCGGTGACTTCAATCATGTTATCCGCTCCTATTAACGTTTCATTTATTCTAAACTATTTAGATGCGCTAGGGTGGCTGAAACGTACTCTACCTAATATCAGCTTTCCCCATCAACCACCACCCGCTTCTTACCCGTCAACAACACCTGCATCAGCGCCTTTTTTTCTTGCTGCAAATCAGCCAATTGCTGCTCAAGCAACTCAATTTCTTTATCAGCATTGGTTAATACGGTGGCAATTTTTTGTTGTTCTTTATAGTTTGGAATAGAAAGATTTAACGATTTAATATCATCGCTATTTACCGCTTCAAAAGTACTACCTTGCGAATAGCGTTCCCACTTCAGCTCAAAAGATAAAAGCCACTGATATAAGTAATCTTGAGAGTGGTTTTTCTTAGCTTTTATGGCAGCAATACCACGTCCAATACAAGCATTATGATTGGATAGTGCAACTGTGCCAACTGGTGCTCTGACACTAAATAAAATATCATCAACATGACATTCTTTAGTTATTTGTGACGTATAAATTCTTGGTGCTGATTTTCTATTTTTAATATCTGCATTACCTTGGAGCAAAGGCAGACCGTCCCCAATCTCATTATAGGCATCAGATTTTGGAGAAGAACCCATTGTGATTTGGGCTATTTCCGATAACTTAACCTCTTCCCACTCACCCTCAAACGGTTTCCCCTCATCATTAAGCAAACGCTTCTTACCCGTCAGCAATTGTTGCATCAACGCTTTTTTCTGTTGGGTACTATTGTCAATCAAACGCTCAGTGGTGCTAATCGCCTTATCCCAAGTGGATAGGATTTTGGCAATTTTTTGTTGTTCCAATATAGGAGCTAAAGGAAACTCTATCGAATAAAAATCTTTATGATTTAAGTCTGGAATAGTACTCGCACCAGCTTTTGTTAAAATTAAATGTTGGATTCTCGGTGAACGTAGATAATTCACTAGAAAAGTTGTATTAATTCTATTTTTATCAAAATCCATCAAGAAAAAATTATTATGAAATGCACCTTCAACACCTGTGACAACAATCCCTGTATTACCAGTGCGCGTCATTAACACATCGTCTTTACTACAAATTACACGTTGTGAAGGAGCTTCTACATACTCACGAACCTGATCTGTTTTCTTAATTGATTGAATAGTAATGTATTCTTTTGATGTGCTAGTTGGCGATGTTAACCGTTCAGAAATAGCGATTTGCAAACCTTGTCTTACTTTCATAACATCAGAAAGTTTAACTCGTTTCCAATCTTTAGGGATTTCTCCTAATTGTGAAGGCTTAAGTAAATTAGGCACCATAACCCAACTCCTTTAAAAACCCTGCCATCTCATCCTCTAACAGGTTTAACTCGGCTTTAAGCGCTAAACGCTCAGAACGTACTGCATCTAGATCAATCTCTGCCTCTTCCTCAAACGTATCGACATAGCGTGGAATGTTTAGGTTAAAGTCGTTCTCTTTAATCTCATCAAAGCTCGCGAGATACGCGTATTTATCGACGCTTTCACGCGCTTTATACGTCTCAATGACTTTAGCAATATTGGCATCGGTGAGCTGGTTTTGGTTTTTACCCGATTTAAACTCATTGCTGGCATCGATAAACAACACCGTATCATCTGTTTTATTCTTTTTGAACAGTAATATCGCGGCTGGAATACCCGTCCCAAAGAACAGCTTTTCGGGTAAACCAATCACCGTATCGAGCAAGTTTTCTTCTATGAGTTGCTGACGGATTTTGCCTTCACTAGACGCACGGAACAGCACGCCATGCGGTACGACCACGCCCATGCGACCAGTCGCAGGTTTGAGCGTTTCGATCATATGACTGATAAACGCATAGTCGCCCTTGGTCTTGGGCGGTACACCGCGATGGAAGCGACCATAGGGATCGCTACTGGCATCGTCATGACCCCATTTATCCAATGAAAACGGCGGGTTGGCAGTCACCACATCGAACTGGAGTAAGTGACCGTCACTGTCCAATAACAGCGGATTACGGATGGTATCGCCCCACTCGATTCGGTGGTTGTCCTCACCATGCAAAAACATATTCATCTTGGCCAGTGCCCATGTCGAGCCAATGGCTTCTTGACCGAATAGCGCGTACTTCTTAGAATTTGAGTTTTTGCGAACCATCGCCCCGCATTTGATGAGTAGCGACCCTGAACCACAAGCAGGATCACAGATCTCATCGCCTTCCACAGGCTCAAGGATAGTCGCCAGTAAGTTCGATACTTCGGGCGGTGTATAAAACTCACCAGCCGTTGCGCCACTACTGGCGGCAAAGTGCTTGATTAAGAACTCGTACGCATTACCAATCACGTCCAAGCTACCAACACGCTCAACGCTTAGGTTAAGAATATCTTTGCCAAAGTCTTCTAATAGGTGGCGTAGTAGCTCGTTCTTTTGCTTTTCTTGACCCAATTTATCGGTGTTAAAGCTGATATCTTGGAAAACGTTTTTGAGCTTGGTGCCGTTAGCTTCTTCAATCGCGTGTAACGCCTCGTCAATACGTTGACCGTTGCCCGGCTGATGACGCTGCTCGTATAGATCCCAAAAGCTCGCACCTTCAGGCAATACAAAGCGCTGCTTTGCCATCATGGCGTGGATCAGCTCGGGGTTATCCCCAAACTGTTCGACCAGCTTGATGTACTCATCACGGTAAACGTCAGATAAGTACTTGAGGAACAGCATGGTTAAGATAAAGTCTTTATAGGTATCGGCGCTGATGACCCCGCGAAAGGTGTCACAGGCGTTCCATACGGCTTTATTAATATCGTCTTGATTGATTTGGTTGGTGGTAACAGTAGTGCTGGCGGACATTGATGATTCCTTAACGCGCTGGAAAATTGTTAATCGTTATAGTAAACAATGATAGTTCGATTAATTCGTTTTGCTTGGAAGTATAGCGCACATTACTGTTTCGAATAAGGCGTAATGTATTGCCGTTAGTTGGTCTAAGAATATACCAAGTCGACTCTAAATAAAAAAATAGCGCCCAAAATAGGCGCTATGTTTTATCATTCTGAATAATGATTTTCAATCACGGTATAGATAGAGTTCGTTGGCAAAACAGCTCCTTGCTCTCATACATTTCGAATAACGTCTACTATCTTAATCATGCGCGGCTTGCCATGCCCCCATTGAACCTAGGTAGATATCAATATGCTCAAAACCACGACTGGCAAGCCACCCTGCCGCTATTGTCGCTCGTGCACCGCTGGCGCACATCAACGTATAGTGCCGACTTGAGTCAAGCTCATGCCAACGCTCGTTAAGATGTCCGACATAGATGTGCTGTGACCCTTCAATTGCATTGGCATTTCTCTCGTCGATATCGCGTACATCAAGCAATGTCCAATTCTCAGCTTCAGTTAGACGGTCTTCAACCTCAGACGTATTGATCATAGGGGTTTGTTGCATCTGCTCACCCTTAGCAGCAGCAGGAACGACACCCACATAGCCGCCCACCACATTGTCGAGGGCGATTCGTACTAGATGTTCCATCGCAGTGGCAAGCTGCTCTTCATCAGACGCAATCAATGCCAAACTTTGTCCTTCTTCAATAAACCAACCAGCAAATGCAGGAAGCATATTTACAGGTAGACTCATAGACCCATGCAGGTGACCTGAGGCATAAGCCATTGGTTCACGAATATCGATAAGATGATCGGCACCGCAGCTATTAAGTTGAGCAAGCGCAAGATTATGAGGGCGCATAACGACTGGTGGGGCTTCACCACCTTCCATATTTAGTCGCTCCATTAACCTAAAGTAAGGTGGTTGGTAATGGTTTTCGCTCACTTTAAAATCAATAAAGTCATCACGGTCTGTAATTTGTAAACGTGGATTGTTCAATCTTTCGTGGCCGACGGTAGAGAACTCACGCTCTGCCATCCCTGAGCCACAGACTGACCCAGCACCGTGAGCAGGATAAATAATGGCTTGATCACCAAGCGCTAGAATATCTTGTAGTGAGTCATAAAGCAGGCCTGCCACTTCTTTGCGGCGATCAGGATAGAAGTCAGTACGACCAACATCTCCCACAAATAGCGCGTCGCCAGTAAAGACACCAACTGCTTTGTCTGGGTAGGCGGTATCAAATAGAGCATAAGCAAGGTGGTCATCAGTATGGCCGGGCGTTTCTAATACGCGAATTTCAAGTTGACCAATAGTAAAGCAATCACCATTACGCGCCGTCTTAGCATAGACAATTGGTCGCTCTGAATTGGGACCATGTAATACAGTGGCTCCTGTCATTTCTGCCAAAATTGGTGCACCAGAGACCAAGTCTTCATTACGATGAGTCTCAAAAATATGAGTGATCCGAAGTCCTGCTGCGCGTGCCTTTTCTACATATATCGCGCAGTCACGACGCGGGTCTATCACCGCAGCCTGACCCCCAGAACCCACTAAATAAGAGAGGTGTGAAAGCCCAGGTGTTTTAATCTTTTCTAAAAGCATCATTGTATCCTTATTATTATTATAATTGAAACCAGACGGCTGCTTTCAATAGTGAGTTACCATTAATTAGCTAAACATCAAAGAGTTATGTGAACTCGTTAAAAGTACCATACTATTTTAACGGTTATCAATATACAATAACATATATTAACCTAGTTAACTTGTAGGTACCTATACTAGCGAATGCCATTTCACAGTAATCCGTATCTGTTTCAAATTGCTTATCTCTTAAAGGTAGGTAGTAGTTTTGCAAAAGCAAGCTATTGTCACTCTATCTACTCCTTCTCTATGCTAAAGTCTGACCAACTCTATCAATATATTATTTTATATAATATTACATCGATTAAAACTATACTTGTACGTATAGAATTTAGTCGGATTATGTCTTTGTTAAACCAGATAGGATCGTCTCTGTGAAACTACCTCTAATAAAATTTGCCAGTTTAATCGGTGTTGTATCTTTGGCTACCACTGCCTGTGCTCAGCCTAGCGCCAATGATGCCACGAGCAAAAATGTCAGCTATCCTGCAGTAAGTGGCCAAGCAGCTGACACGATAAGCCAGTCCATCGACAGCCATTTGCGCCAAGTGCTAACGCAAGCAGGTATCAAAACGCAGATTTCCTCTATTGTGCCATCGGGTTTACCCAATATGTATCAGGTAAATCTGGCAGGGCAAGCACCGCTACATATAACCAAAGACGGTAAATACGTCATTCAAGGCGAGCTACAAAAGAACCCCAGCAAGCGGGTAGTGACCAAAACGTTGCCGCGCAGTCATAGTGAGCAAATAGGTCAGCCAGTCAGTGCAACCGTCAAATCGGCAATGCTTGCCAATATGGATGCGCTCAAAAACATGAGTGCCAAAACACCATTTTTTTACACTGCCGTACCGGGCGTGATTTGGGGTGCCACTTTAGAAGGCGTGCCTTTTTTACTCTCAGATGACGCGCAATATGTCACCGATGGCGAGATATCCGTCATCGAAAATGGTCAATTTGTGGGTCTGGACACAGCATTTGAGCAACGCAAAAATCAGTCAGTATTGGCGACTTTGAATGACAAGCAGCTGATTCGCTACCCCGCCACCAGTCCTGAAAGAGCCGTGATATACGTGGCTGACGACGTCAACTGTCCGTATTGCCGCCGATTGCATCAGCAAATACCCATGCTCAATGCAAAAGGCGTGACAGTCAACGTGATTGGCTATCCGATATATGAGCAGTCACCAGAGCAAATGCGAGGCATCTGGTGCCAAACTGATGAGGACGGTCGTCGTAAAGCGTTTGATAAAGCCATGTTGCAAGGTGAGATGACGACTGCACCTGCCAGTTGTAACATCGATCCCATCACGCCAAATCGCGACAAAGCTGCGGCCTTAGCCGTGATGGCGACACCGGCTATTTATCGCGAAGACGGTGTGCTGTATCAAGCAAGTTTTGAGAGTCCGGAGTTTCTAGAGTTTTTGGGCGTAGAGTAGTCAGCTATTTAGACTATAATTCTCCTAACAGATAAAAAAACAAACCGCCCTGTGAACCATTGTCACAGGGCGATTTTTGGTTATGTCGGTAGGTGCTTAAGGCCGAACGATATTAACGATTTTCCAGTTGATCAGGGTGTCGCACTATACCTCTATGGTAAGCACTAGCCTTTGGCTTGATCATTTATGTCGAATCAATTTATATAGCAGAAGCATTGTATTTATAGATAAAAGCATTACAGAGCTTAACTAAAATCAGCCTTGAGGACTTTGTGCCATCTGACGACAGTATTCAGCTAAATTATTTGGCAAGTCCTCAGGGCAAACACCACATTGCTGGTTGCCAGGAACTGCGTAGTCAATAAATTTCGGATATGGCAGGTTTAGATTATTCATGATTACCCTAAACTCTTCGAGTGTTATGTCCCCACCTAGCCTTGGATTACGCTTTTTTTCCTGAGCGATTGAAGAGACACAGCGCTCTTTATAGTCGTGTGCAGGATAGACCAGCGTCTCATCTGGTAAAGAAAATAGCTTTTCGCGCACAGAGTTGTATAAAGCGTCGGCATCACCGTGCTGAAAGTCAGTTCGACCACACCCTTCAATAAGTAGAGCATCACCAGTAAATACACGCTCATTAAAGAGATAAGCAAAATGTCCTGCAGTATGACCTGGAGTATGCAATGGGTGCAAGGTAATGCCAGCAACTTTAAAGGGTATGCCTTCTTCTAGCCCAACATCCGCACATGCCAGTCGGTCATAAGCAGGTGCAGCGATCTTACTGCCAACAGCGCGCTGCATCTCTAGGGCTGCTGTGATGTGATCTGCATGAATATGCGTATCAACAGTGTAGGCCAGTTTCAGACCTAATTTATGCACCTCAGCTAAGTCGCGCTCCATCGTTGCAATGACAGGATCGATCAGAATCGCCTGCCCTGTATCCTCATCCCCTAGCAAATAGGTATAAGTGCTCGAAAGATGTTCGTATAACTGCCGAAATATCATAATAAAACCTCTTTTGATAATTTAATATGAACAGTAGTAGGACGTGTCATTAATTCAACCAGACCATGCAAGAAGCTAGATGAATCACACTGAAAAAAATGACGAGCTAATTTGTCATATCAAGCAGCAATCGCACGGTACTGCTTAATCTTGGCATAGAAGTTTCTTATCAGATACCGTGCCTTACAAAGCTCTTTATCACAGTTTCTTGGCTGTAGTCAGTCGGTGACATTTAGATGGTATAACAGCACTACCTTATAAGAGCTAATAAGGACAAAGACTGGCCCAATGGAGATGCGCCTAAAGACGTACGTCGATAATAGAATTAGAGCTCAAGTATTCTCTCAAAAGAACAAGGATTTTTTATCATTTTTATACATTGATCTATTTATCTAAAGCGTACTGTTAGGTGGCGCTTAATCTAATTAATGATCATGCTGAAAGTGATTAAAATTTTCTTGTTCAACTATAATCTGCTTTATCTTTAAAGTTCGACACGTTTTGCTAAGAACAGTTTTTTAATGATAATATGTATTTGAAATTAGATTCTCAGTTAAAAATATCTTGTTACAAATAATGGGAAGAAAAATTCTGTTATTCGCTTTCCATCCGATACTTGAAAGATGTTGGTCTAATTGTTGGTCTATACCTATTAATATTTATAAAAAATAATTTAAAATCAATTACTTAAATTACAAGTGCGACTTCCTCCTTCACCGCCAATCTTAGTTATTCCCTGGTTTCCTGTCTTGTCCTACCCCCTCCTAAATATCCCTTAAAAACTTTTAAGATAAATCTTATAGTTTTCTCATGCTTGTTTTTCTGATATCACCTTCTACGATTTCCTTATCACTAAATTTACATTAATGGATGATTTCTTCAACCTTAAACTGCTTTAACTCTCTCTTCCACCCTTATCATTGAATTTGTCTTTCCTAGTAACAACAATGAGACGTTATCTCAAAACAGGGTGCGTTATGATGGGATCAAACAGTCTCTTATCAAACACGCTATAGCGTCCAAACTAATATCCCATAGAAGATCCATTGAATATATTGCCTTTAAACAATCGTACACCCCTGCCAAAAAACTTCATGATGCCAGTGCGAGTTATATTAACCATTATCGGTAGCCTTATAATCGTCGACTGTATGATTTTGATGGCAGTAGGTAAGGTAAATTTTGGTTCTGTTGTACCCTTTTTAGTAGGTATGGTGTTTGTTGCTCATGGTATTTTTTGGCGTAATATCATAAGATTTATCTACCAAAATCGTTGGTTAAACCGTCTGTGGTATGGGCTATGGATGGTGTTTTTTATCTGGTTGATCAGTTTTGGCATTTTTGTTTATGCATTACAGCAGCAGATTAAACAAAGTGCTAAACCCGTACCTGAAGTCGCTGCCATCATTGTGCTAGGGTCAGGTACGGTCGCAGGCAAACCCACACCAACACTTGCCAAACGCTTAGATACTGCTGCGCCCCTTATCGATTCACAAAAAAGCGCGCTAGTCATCACTAGCGGTGGTATAGGTTTTGGTCAGACACGTAGCGAAGCCTATATTATGGCAACCTACTTGTACGATACATATGACATTCCTCTTAAGCATATTTTGCAAGAAGGTCAAAGCACGAGTACAGCAGAAAACCTTATTTATAGCCAAGAGATATTAGCGGCAAAAGGCATTTCTATTAAAGCGCCCATCGCTATCGTGACCAGTGATTTTCATATTATTCGCGCCGCAAACATCGCTCGGCATCAAGGCTACGTGCAACCTATTATGCTTGCCAGCCCTACTCCGTTATCCATCCGCTATAACGCGTGGTTTAGAGAGTACTTTGCCTTTGTCAGCGGTTGGCTTTTTGGAGAATACTAGACGGTTTTCATAGTACTTCTCTTTTTGATTAGTTAAAGCGATTGATACTTTTTAGATATAAAATAATAATAAGGGACGCTGTTATGATCGTAGATATTTTGTTGACGATACATTTTATCCTACTGATACTGATTTCTTTACGGGTCTTATCTCGCCATGATTTGACCTCGCCTGCCAGATTAGCATGGATTGTCATCCTGTTTATTTTGCCTTATTTTGGCGTGCTGATTTACTGGATGTTTGGTGAAGTGCATTTGGGTCATGACTTTGGGCAAAAACGCGACGATATCATTAAGCGATTAAATACTCATAGTCCAAGCGTTCTTGGTCATGAGACGACGTTAGAGAAGATGATCAAGCCCGCTTATCAAGCTTCCTTTGCTTATGCAGCAAAAGCCACCGGTTTTCATACTATGGAGGGTAATCAGGCAGAGCTCATGGCAGATGCAAGCGAAACACGCAGACGCATGATTGCTGATTTTGATGCTGCAACAGACCATATCCATGTGCTGTATTACATTTGGCTTGTCGATGGCATGGGTATTGATACCGCGCAAGCTCTCATCCGAGCAGCAAAGCGCGGCCTTACTTGTCGAGCAATGGTTGATGGCATGGGCTCACGGAAGATGGTGAGCTCAAAGATATGGCAAGAAATGCAAGATGCTGGCGTACAAGTCAGTGTAGCTCTCCCACTGACCAACTTTGTAAAAGTAATGCTGTTTAGCCGTATTGATCTGCGTAATCACCGCAAAATTACCGTTATTGATGGCAAAATTGGTTACTCTGGTAGTCGTAACTGCGCCGATCCTGAATTTATGGTAAAGCCAAAATATGCTCCGTGGGTCGATATTATGCTGCGTATCGAAGGACCTGTGGTCGCGCAGAATCAGATGTTATTTGCCAGTGATTGGCTGATTGAAAACCCAGATACTTCGCTTGATAGCTTTTATTATGATAGCACGCCAAAGCCTAATGGCTTTCCTGCCCAAGTTTTTTCAGATGGTCCCACTCAGCGGCACGGTACCACGCCACAGTTTTTGGGTGCTTTGATTAGCCAAGCGCAAGAGACGCTGATTATCTCTACGCCTTATTTCGTGCCCGATTATTCACTCATCAGTATTTTATGCGCTACCGCCTATCGCGGGGTTGAATTGATGATGGTTTTTCCAAAAAATAACGATTCCTTTATCGTTGCCGCGACCAGTCGCAGTTATTATTGGCAATTGCTCGAAGCGGGCGTAAAAATTTATGAATATAAACCAGGCTTGTTACACGCCAAGACCTTGACGATTGATGGTGAAATTAGCTTAATTGGCTCGACCAATTTAGACTTGCGTAGCTTTGATTTGAATTATGAGAATAACGTTGTCTTTAGCGATAAAAAGCTGACGGCGGATATTATCGAGCGCCAATACCTATATATCGCTGATTCAGACGAAGTAACACGTGAAGAGGTCAAAAACTGGCCACTATCTTCTAGGATTTGGAACAACATCATTGCTACGATGGGACCTGTTTTATAAGCCTTTTACTTTAAGCCCATCAGGTTATTTTGTGAAGTGTCTTGATAAGATGACATAGCGATAAGTAAACTTATAAGTTAGTTGTTTTCTGCAAAATATATATGACAAACTTGGCTTCAGTTGCAAATGTTTCGGTTGCAACTGAAGCTAGTAGCGCTTGTCTTTTTTCGGTATGCGCACGATATGCATAAGGAGTCATAGTCAGCAAATCAGCCAAATTATCTGCTGATAATTTTAACTCAGTACTGACATTATAAGTGTTAAGCAGCGTAAAATATGGCGCTAATTCCTGCAAAAACTTGTCAGAATCGTGCTCACGGACATCGTCAAACAAAGCCTCACGCATCGTTGCTAAATGCCCGATATCTGGCTTAGCAATGATTAAATAACCCTCATCGCTTAATACTTCATTGAACGCTTCTGGCAGAATGGGACTAAAAATACTGCTAATCCCATTGATACTTTGCGCACGCAAGGGCAAATGAGCAGCACTGGTTACTAATGGATAAATCACTGCTGTTTCAATACCATCGTTCTTATCTTGCTGATTCCAAAGAGAACTTGCTGCCTTGCTCGCTTTTGCAAGCTCTACTATGGCAGGTTTACTAATATCTGCCGCAATAAGTGTATCCATACCCGTCTGAGCCATCGCTTGGGTGTAATAACCTTCGCCGCAACCGATATCTAGCCAATTGACTGGTTTACCAGTTTGTTCAGATGGCAACTCGTTTTTTGCTAATAGTTCCACCATTTTTTGGCAGATCAGTGCCTGTAATGGCTGATAATGCCCTGCATTTAAAAACCGTTTCCGTGCCTCAATGGACGCTTGACTATCACCCGGTGCTTTAGATTTTTTTTGTTGGACAGGTAGCAGATTAACGTAACCCTGACGCGCCACATCAAAAGGATGCGCAGTTTGTTTTGGGTGCAAGCTACCATCACAGCGCCATGTATCGATTGCGGGCTGCAGTGGCGACTGACAAAGGGGACAAATAAATAAGGACACAGGCATCTCAAATCATAGCAATATGGCTGTTATTTTACCAAAATTCAGCCATGCTAAGTATTAAAAGGTATGAGAAAAGATAGTATGAGAAACAAAAAAGCCATCTCAAACTTGTTGAGATGGCTTTTTAATGAAGAATATCGAGATTAATCTGAGTTACTGTTTTAACGCAGCTTTAACGTCATCAATCCAAGGATAACCAAGATAATGGCGATAATCCAAAACCTTGCGACCACTTGGGTTTCTTTCCAGCCAATCTCTTCAAAGTGATGATGCAGAGGTGCCATGCGAAATACGCGCTTTTTGCGTAGCTTATATGAGCCAACCTGTAGCATTACCGACAGTGCTTCTGCAACGAACAGTCCACCCATAATTGCGAAAGCGATTTCTTGACGGGTCATCACCGCAATGGTACCGAGCATCGCGCCCAGTGACAGCGCACCCACATCACCCATAAACACTTGCGCTGGATGGGCGTTAAACCATAAAAAGCCAAGCCCTGCGCCAATCATCGCGCCACAGACAATAATGACCTCAGAGTTATAGGCAATATAAGGTACGTGCAAGTAATCCGCAAAGCGTACGTCACCAGAGACATATGCCA
This sequence comes from Psychrobacter sp. DD43, assembly GCF_904846555.1. Lineage (NCBI taxonomy): Bacteria > Pseudomonadati > Pseudomonadota > Gammaproteobacteria > Moraxellales > Moraxellaceae > Psychrobacter > Psychrobacter sp. DD43. The sequence goes on along the minus strand of NZ_CAJHBE010000014.1, from coordinate 51,727 downwards.
TTGCGCCCAAGCCTGCAGCAACCAAGACCACTGGCAAAATCGCCAAGCCATCCAAGCCATCAGTTAAATTGACCGCGTTAGAGGCGCCATTAATCACAAAGTAAGTAAAGATAATAAAGCCAATACCAAACGGCACTGTCGAAAATGGAATCATCCAATCTTTAAAAATAGGTATTAATAAATCCTGCATCTCGCGAGTCGTCGCAATATCTGGCTGAAGTGTGGCAATATAATATAAAGAAATGCCGACGAATAATGCGCCCATCGAGAGCCAAAAATATTTTTTGCGAGCGATTAGACCTTTTGGGTTCTTATATTTAATTTTGAGCCAATCATCCGCCCAGCCTACCGCACCAAAGATAATCATGACGATGAGCAAAATCCAGACATACGGATTATTCAAACGCGCCCAAAGCAAGGTTGATACCCCAATCGCGCTTAAAATCAGCACCCCACCCATGGTCGGGGTACCAGTTTTGACCAAATGCGACTGTGGTCCATCATTACGAATCGCCTGACCGTACTTAAGTGCACGCAAACGTCGAATAACGCGATTACCAAAAACCATGCTAAAAGCAAGGGCGGTAACGACCGCCAGTAACGCGCGCAGCGTCAAAGAAGAAACCGCATAAAACGGGGCATAATAATGACCAAGCCAGCTAAACAACCAAACTAACACCGCCTACTCCTCGACTAGCGCATTGATAAGTGTTTCCATTTCCATGGAACGAGAACCTTTAAACAACACCGTACAAGGTTGCGCCTGCTGCGCTTGCAAATAAGGTTTCAAATACGCCAATAAACTGTCTTTATCGGTAAACGCATGGGCATTGATATCAGAAATCTCCTGCGCACCTTCGACTGTATAAGGGGCATATTCACCAACGCAAAGCAGTACATTAATACCTGTGGTCGCAATGGTACGACCCAAGCTTCGATGCTCGCTCACTGCAGCCTCACCTAACTCAGCAATATCGCCTAATACCATCACTTGCGTACCCGTTTGCGCTGCCAATACTTTGGCAGCCGCCCGTACCGAATGTGGATTGGCATTATAAGTATCATCAATCAGTCGATGCATGCCTAACAGCTGACTGTTCAAGCGACCTTTGGCAGGACGCGCATTTTCAAGTCCGACGACGATATCACTAACTTCAATATTTAATGCATGGGCACAGGCAGCAGCGGCTAAAGCATTATTGACATTGTGCTCGCCTGCTAGTGGCAAGTTAATATCATGGACTTGATTGCCGATATGCAGCTTAAATTCACTACGCTCAGGCTCGACATCTAAATGGCTGGCACTGACATCAGTATTACCAAAGCCAATCACGTGTGATGTATGCTTTTCAGCGATACGGCGTAATTGATTGGTAAAATCATCTTTATCAGGAACGATCGCAAATTGGCTATCATTCAAGGTATGGTAAATCTCAGCCTTGGTTTGGCAAATCCCTTCACGGCTGCCAAACTCACCCAAATGCGCCGTACCAATATTTAAGATACACGCAACATCTGGCTGGACAATCTCCGTAGTATAAGCAATTTCGCCGATATGGTTTGCGCCCAACTCCAAAATGGCATAGCGATGATGATCGGATAATTCGAGCAACATCATCGGCACACCCAAGTCATTATTTAGGTTGCCACGCGTGATAAGCGTTGGGGCAAGTCTGCCAAAGATACTACCGAGCATCTCTTTACAGGTGGTCTTACCGCTAGAGCCAGTAATAGCAATAACGGTTAAATTTTGATGCTGTTGACGACGATACGCAGCCAATTGTCCTAACGCTAAACGGGTGTCGCTCACCACTAACTGCGGAATGCTATTTGCATCAGCCGTAGCAATAGGGCGAGCGACGATAACCGCAACCGCACCTTGCGCGATGGCAGTATCGATATAGTCGTGACCATCAAAATTATCACCCGTTAACGCTAAAAATATATCACCAGGCTTTATCGTACGGGTATCGGTGGCAATACGAGTGCTCATTACATCGTTTTTTGAGCCGGATTGTCCCTCACTCAGCTGCCAATGCCCGTCGAGTGCTGCGGTTGCTGCGAGCAGATTGTCTGCTTGCCAAACATACAGCCCTTGCGACTGAATGCTGTTATCGTTGTCGGCTGTCATAATGATTACCTTATATATGATGACTACTTATTTATTTTTTATAGTTAACGACTAATACTTTTTAAATATCATGGAAAACTAATTATAAGCGCTATTATTTATCTATAAATGCTATACACGCCCTGCTTGTTTTAAGGCGTTTTGCAAAATAACACTGTCGTCAAAATCATAACGAACATGATTAATCTCCTGATAGGTCTCATGACCCTTGCCAGCAATAACGACGATATCATCAGCCGCTGCTTGATTGACCGCATACTCAATCGCTGCTTGGCGCGCAGGCTCAATATGGGTACGCTGATATTGCTCAGTGCTCATCCCTGCCTGCATATCTTGCAATATCGCATTGGGATCTTCGGTGCGTGGATTGTCTGCCGTTAACACGACTTTATCTGCGCCTGCCAATCCTGCTTGCGCCATCAAAGGACGTTTGCCCGCATCACGGTCGCCCCCACAACCAAACACTGCCCACAGCTGACCCTTACAATGGGTCTTTAGGCTGGCAAGCACCTGACTTAAGGCATCAGGCGTATGTGCATAATCAACGATAAAGCAGCCATCATTCGACGGTACACGCTGCATACGCCCAACTGCACCTTGCAATTGCGGAATGATTGCAGCAATCCGCTCAAGATTAATGCCCAAAGCTACGGCAGCTGCCATAGCAGCAAGTAAATTGGCAACATTAAAACGCCCCAATAATGGGCTGACGATATCTAAATGATTCATTGTCCCATCGCCAAAATCTGTACGCAGGCTAATCTCAACACCTTGCAGACTTGGCTTGATTTCAGCAGCAACAAAGGTTGCAGATTTTGATGGGTCTAAACTATACGTCCAAACTATTAATTGGCTAGCGTGTGCCGTATCAAGCATAATCTGGGCATGCTCGTCATCGATATTGATAATAGCGTGGGTCAAATCTGGAAAATGGGCTTTATCAAACAGCTTGGCTTTTGCTGCTGCATACTCTGCCATATCAGCATGATAATCTAAATGATCGCGACTCAGGTTGGTATAAATCGCCACCGACACTGGCATACCTTGCAGACGCTGCTGATCCAAACCATGTGAGCTGGCTTCTAATGCCAATAATTCAGCATTCTCTGTACCCATTTGATATAAAAATTGCTGGACCGCTAAGGCATCGCCCGTGGTATGGCTGGCTTGTACCAAAGCACCAAGCCTACCATTACCTGCCGTGCCCATAACTGCGCTGCTTATACCTGTCAGCTGCGTCAATTGCGCCACCAATTGACTAATGGTGGTTTTGCCATTGGTGCCCGTCACCGCTATGACAGTTGGTAATGTCACGGGCTGCTGATACTGTAAACGTGCTTGAATTAAGCTGCCCAGAAAATCACGGATATGAGGTATATATAATACGGGGCAAGGCAAAGTATCTAATTGCTGCTGTGCGATAGATTTTGCATTATCAGTTTTAGTCAATTCGAGATTGGCGTGAGGCGAGACATTAGCCGTGGCAAGCAAAGCAATAGGGTCGATTTCCGATAGGATAAAAGCCGCATTGTTAGCGGCTTGATAGAGGTGGTCACGGCTTTTTTGGCAATTTGGCGTATGGCTTTTTAACAAGACGAACACGTCGTTGCTGGCTAGTTGACGGCTGTCTAAACAGAACTGCTGGAATGGAATATTAATCACCGCATCCAGTTGAACAGCGGTCATTTGATTCGATAACTCGCTAACAGATGCGGTCATATTCGCTGTAAATACCTGCTGTAGACTATGTCTATCGTCGCTGCTACTAGCTGCAAGCAGCTGGTGCAAGGTAACTGTGATACTGCATGGCGACGAGGTAGACAGGGTCATTGGCAAATCCTAAACGGTTAAAACACATCAAATAGTTAAGAGCTGGATATTAAAAAATTTACTTTTATATCTATTGAGCTTCGGTTTTGAGCGGCTTATCTAAGGGCACATTATATAAACGTAGTGCCTCTTTCATGACATTATGGAAAACAGGAGCCACGGTTAAACCAGCATAAATCTGACCACGCGGGTCTTCGATTAACATGACACCGACCAGTTTTGGATTAGAAGCTGGTGCCATACCCGCAAAGACATTACGATACTGGTCAGTATAGTAGCCACCTTTTGGATTGATACGGCGCGAGGTTCCTGTTTTACCAGCAACGCGGTAACCATCAATAGCCGCACCTTTAGCCGTACCGCCGTCTTCTGTGACACTTTCCATCATCTGTACGATGGCCATCGCTTGTTCATGCGCCATAATACGTTTGCTTGGTAGCGCTTTGTCATTTTTATTCAACGTTAGCGGATGCATGACGCCACCTGCCGCCAGCGCTGAATAAGCTTGCGCTATCTGTGCCAGCGTCACCTGTATACCATAGCCATAACTGACCGTTGCCCGTCTCGAAGTTTCTTTTTCTTCTGGTGTCACCACAAGCCCACTGCCTTCACCTGGGAATTGCAGTGGTGTTTTTGCCCCAAAGCCAAACTGTCTTTGCATATTGGTAATGCCGTCAGCCGGTAGAGACAAAGCAATCTTGGTCGAGGCGACGTTACTAGATTTCTGTAGTAGCGTTGCCATCGTGATCCGCCCTAGATTATTATGGTCACGAATCGTATAACCACGGACACGGATAGAGCCAGGATTGGTATCGATCAAAGTAGTGGCAGTGTATTTCCCTGAATCTAAAGCCGCAGCAACGGTGAATGGCTTCATGACTGAACCGGGTTCAAAGACATCAAGGAGCGCACGGTTACGCTGATTTTCACCCGTCATCTCATTTAGATTATTAGAGTTAAATGACGGCCATGTCGATAGCGCCAATACTTCACCCGTTTGTACATCGACTACCATACCCGTCGACCAGCGCGCTTTTTGCAAACGCCCCGCCTTTTCTAACTCTTTATAAAGCAAATATTGCAAACGCGAATCAATGGTCAATGTCACATCTTTGCCTGGTACTTCTGGCTCAACCTGCTTGATTTCTTTAAGACTGTTTTGTTTGGCGTCTTTGAGCACCAAAACCTTGCCATCATCGCCTGCCAGCTCTTTCTCATACTGACGTTCGATACCAGCACGTCCTTCGTAACCACCTTCAGGATCGTTGGCATTTTGTCCCATGAAACCTAGTAGTTGCGAGTTAGGCTGTGGCTGCGGATAATAGCGCTGAAAAAAGTTTTTCTCATTAACACCAGGAAAATCAAGCGAGCTAACGCTTTCTGCAATCTCCGGCGTTACTTTATTTAATAGTGGCAAATAATGCGAGCCTGCACCCGATGGCAGCGCTGCTTTGACTGCCACTTCATCCGTTACATCAATAGTAGGGTCGATAGCTGTCACTTTTTTTAGCTCATCGGCTGAGATGTTGGCAGCCGCCGCAAGCGTCGTCAAATCCATATTATCCAAGCGCTTTTGCATACGTGCGATAAGCTGCGGACTTTCAGGATTGGTGATAATAATACGCTTAAGCTCGTAGTATTCACGGGCATAGTCATGCGGGCTAAAAGAGACTGTCGCAAGTGGTGCACTGACAGCCAATGGCAAATCGTTGCGATCCGTAATCATGCCACGATAGGATTTTTGCGTGCGTACACTGGTGATGAGCTCATTGCCTTTATCTTGATAAAACTGAGTATTGGCAATTTGAATATAGTAAGCACGACCGATAAGTGCCACCAAAATAAGCAGCGCTATACCCCAAATCAAACGGAAACGGTTCTTATCTTGTTCGACACCGCCGCGAGAGGAAGCGCCAGACGCTTTACCCAAAATTGATCTTTTACTTTTTAGGTTCTTGACACTGGTATAAGCACCCTGTTCTTCATTCTTTTTTAAGCGACCAAATAGCTTGGCTTTACGGCCATCATCTGATTTATTGTCAGGCTTGCTACTCGTTTGCCCAGATTTGGCCGCACTAGCACGGCGTAGTGGCTTAGTAACCTTGCCGCTGGCGGGTTTTTTGCTGGTCGCTTTAGCACTGGGTTTTTTATCGCTCATTGTCCTGCCTCCGCTAGGTCAGAATCGGTAGTAGCAGTCTTAACGGGTGCATCGCTCACAGCATCAGCTTCGAAAACATCAGAATCATTCGTCGTTAAAGTGTCTGGATTACTGGCATCAGGGTCCACAAGTGCAACTGCTGTCGCAGCACCTGGCTGGATAATCAGCTTATCTTTGAGTGTTGGTGAAAACATACCCAATTCAGCAACCGCACGACTGGCAATCTGCGGCGTCGCACTAAAGGTCTGCTGTTCAATAAGCAGACGCTGATGCTCAACTTGTAATTTTCGCTCTTGTTTTTTCATGTCTTGCAAGGTTTTATAATCCTGATGATATTGCTGAACACCTTCAGCCGTTTTGATGCCACTCCATACAATACCAGCCGCCAACAGTACCAATATAGCCACATAGATATTTGATATTTTAAATTTACGCACAAATAAGGCGCCAACATCGGTATTCGATGGCGTTGCGGCGCGGCGGTTTGCAGGTTTGTCGGATATTGCCATGACAATCTCAAAAAAGTGAACTTCAAAATATAAAAAGCGATAACCATTTACGAGTTATAAAACTCTTATAAGCCATCAGCACCATCAATAAAAACAATACCAAGCAAAAAAGTAACTGCTGAGCCTAGCAGATAATGTTTACAGCTTTTTAACAGCCGCGTAATCATTAAAACATTCAGTCATATTTAAACCACATAAGTTAATAATGGCATTCATGGATGAATATCTGCTACATAGTCAGCATCAGTACGTGTTGCCATGCGTAACCATGCACTACGCGAGCGTGGGTTATGACTTATCTCTGCTTTACTTGGACCGACCCGTTTAGGCTTACTAAAGTAACGCGGACGCTTGGGCGGCATCGGCAAATTCTCATCTTCTGGATATTGCCCTTTACTATGACGCTGCAAAAACTGCTTGATACGTCGATCTTCTAAGGAGTGGAAACTAATCACTGCTAGCTGTCCGCCTACCTTTAATATCGGGATACTTTGCTCTAAAAAGTTATCGACATCACCAAGCTCGTTGTTAATAAAAATCCGCATCGCCTGAAAGCTCTGGGTCGCTGGATGCTTGCCGCGTTGCCAGTTTGGGTGCGCAACTTTTATCACTTCAGCCAATGCTAAAGTAGAGTCGTAACTGTCCATCTGCTTAATCGCACGAGCGATACGGCGACTGTGACGCTCTTCGCCAAATTCATAAAGCACATTGGCCAAGGTTTCATCATCGACCGTCTCAAGCCACTCAGCAACCGACTGCCCGCGGCTGATATCCATACGCATATCGACCGCGCCATCGCGCATAAAACTAAAACCACGACTGCCATCATCAATTTGCGGTGATGAGATACCTAAGTCTGCCATTAAGCCGTCAACTTGAGTGATTCCCATTGCAGCAAGACTGTCTGTTAACGTCGCAAAGCTATCATGCACCACTTTTACGCGACTGTCGCTATTTGCCAATTCACGAGCAACGCTAATGGCCGTTGGGTCTTTATCAAAAACAATCAAGGTTGCGTCATCGGCAAGCTGGCTCAATAGCAAGCGACTATGGCCACCACGACCAAAGGTAGCATCGACGTAGATACCGCTTGCTTGCAAGCTATTTTGACTTTCGTCGTCTGTCTGCTTCGGTAGCGCTTTGACACCCAACACTGCGGCGACTGCTTCTTGCAATAGCACCGCATCATGGACAAAACTCAATTTGTCAGACGTAGCTTGATCTTCACTAGGCTCTTGCATAAGTTTTTGAGTAGAAGTGCTTTCTTCAGAAAACAGACTCGCCGCTGACATAGAATGATCAGGGTCAGAAGGATTGTGATTAGCATTTGGCGTATTTTTTGGCTTACTATTCGATATGGACACAAACAACTCAATAGATGATGGTCAAATTGACCAGTAATAGTAAAAAATCAGATGAAAATAAACAAGTTATGACTTACCTAACATTATTATCGCAAGGATACACGGGTAGTCAAGCGCTAGAAGGGCATTTCGTTAAAAATATCCCATCTCTCTGTTATACTAGCGCTATATTTTACGCTATTTTTCAACGTTGACTTCCATTCTTTCGTTCATATTTTCACTTTTCACTACTACTTTTGACTGTCCCATTCATTAACAACAACATTCTGAGATTTTTATGATGCAACCATCTACTTCTACTAATAGCATACGCCCTGTTCGTACCCGTATTGCCCCTTCGCCTACTGGCTTCCCGCACGTTGGCACTGCTTATATCGCACTGTTTAACTTGGCCTTTGCCAAAGCTCATGGTGGCGAATTTATTTTGCGTATTGAAGACACTGACCAAACGCGCTCGACAGAGCAATCTGAAAAAATGATTTTAGATGCATTGCGTTGGGTCGGTCTTGACTGGGCGGAAGGTCCAGACATCGGTGGTCCACACGCGCCTTATCGTCAGAGCGAGCGTAGCGATATTTATAAAAAGCATGCAGAGCAGCTGATAGAAAACGACCATGCGTTTCGCTGCTTTTGTAGCAGTGAAGAGCTTGATGCCATGCGTGCTGCGCAAATGGCCAATGGTGAAACGCCGCGTTACGACGGTCGCTGTGCCCATTTAGCACCAGAGAAAACCGCGCAATTGGTTGCTGAGGGCAAACCAAACGTCATTCGTATGCGTGTGCCAACCGAAGGCGTCTGTCAGGTACAAGATATGCTGCGCGGTACGGTCGAGATTCCTTGGACGCAAGTGGACATGCAAGTGCTTCTCAAAACCGACGGCATGCCAACTTATCATCTAGCCAACGTTGTCGATGACCACTTGATGGACATCAGCCATGTGTTGCGCGGTGAAGAGTGGCTCAACTCTGCGCCGAAACATCAGCTGCTTTATGAGTATTTTGGATGGGAGATGCCAGTCCTTTGCCATATGCCACTGCTGCGTAACCCTGATAAATCAAAACTGTCTAAGCGTAAAAACCCAACCTCTATCACGTATTACCGTGATGCCGGCGTGCTACCTGAAGCCTTGCTAAATTACCTTGGTCGTATGGGCTACTCCATGCCTGACGAAGCTGAGAAATTTACCTTGGATGAAATGATTGCCAGCTTTGATATTCAGCGTGTGTCACTTGGCGGCCCTATTTTCGATATCGAAAAGCTTAATTGGCTCAATGCAGAATGGCTACGGGCGCTAACGCCAGAAGAACTCAAAAACAAAATCCTCGACTGGGCAAGTAACAGCGATAAATTAACCGCTATCGCAGCAGCGATTCAGCCGCGTATTGAGCTGTTATCTGATGCAGTTAATTGGGGTGGCTTTTATTTCCAAAACCTACCTGATATCAATGCTGAGAGCTTTACCCATAAATTACTCTCGGCTGAACAAATTACTGAGATGCTGCAATTAGCGCTTTGGCAGCTAGAGACCTTACCAACGTGGTCGGAAGAAAACATCTATGCCACCTTAAAAGGTCTTGCTGCTCACCTTGACATTAAAATGCGTGATTTTATGGCGCCGTTCTTCATTGCTATCGCTGGTAGCACCTCATCGACGCCAGTCATGAACTCTATGGCAATTATCGGCGCTGATATGACATTGACACGCTTGCGTCATGCGGTTGACGTACTTGGTGGTTTGGGCAAAAAGAAGCTGAAAAAACTAGAGAAACAAGCGGCAGAGTTGCCAGATTTTTTGGCAGCTGAATAGTTGTTTGTTAATAATATTGTTGATTCATAATACTATTAGTGAATAAAAAAGAGGGGTCAGGCTATTACTGACCCCTTTTTACGTGAATATCAGCATTTGCATACGAATACTGATTCTTTATTTAATACTTAAATTGGAAATAAAAATGGCCGCCAAGACCGTCACCATCGAAAGCAAAGACTATGTCTTTAACACGCTAAAAGAAGCGCAGAAATACTACGATGCCATCGTAAAAGAGCTATACGATACCAAGTTAACCCTCACTACCGGTCAAGATTTTGATGACTTAAAGTGGATATATCTCTCTTATTGCAGTTATATCAATCATAATGTCGATCGATTGAAAGAATCTGACATCGTTGGCTTTAAAGGTATCAGCACAGTACAACTAAAAGGTGGGCAATATATCCCCACAGAATGCGGTGCAGTTATTTTTTCAGATGGTACTGAAGAAGAATTCTTTACCGATAAAGCCATCAAAGAGATAGCCAGTCAGCAAAACCCACGCTAAATTGGGCTTAGTAAGTTAATAAAATAGCTTTGAACACTTTTTTTTGCATATTTATGCATTATTTTTAAAATAGCAGTTGACAAGACTGCTGGTCTTACATAAAATACGCACACTCTTAGCGAGGGGCTATAGCTCAGTTGGTAGAGCACTTGCATGGCATGCAAGGGGTCAACGGTTCGACTCCGTTTAGCTCCACCATACTATTTATTGCAAAGCTCAGTTCACTGAAACTTTAACGTAAATACTCGCTAGTAGGACGATATCAGCACCTAGGCAATGCTTATTTATAAGCTATCTGATATTGTGAAGTACCGTTGTAACCCCTGGTTATAACACTCTATGCGTCCCCATCGTCTAGAGGCCTAGGACACCGCCCTTTCACGGCGGTAACGGGGGTTCGAATCCCCCTGGGGACGCCACTATACGGCGTCACTTATTAGCACTTTTGCTTAGCATAAGATTAGACTAATAAGCGAACAATAAAAAAGCCCAGTCATCATACGGTGACTGGGATTTTTTATGTCTGTCATTTCTGAAAAATGCTAGCAAGGCTATATATACCATTAGGAATATTGATAGAATGCAATGTAAAGGCGCTCTATAAAATGTTGAGCTGAATTTCTATCACAAGGAGGGATTGGCTATGTTTGGTATTGAAAATTATCTGGGATTTATTCTTGCTGCCATTTTATTAAATATAACACCCGGAACAGATAGCATGTATATCATTACTCGTAGTATGTCACAGGGACAGACTGCAGGATTCTACTCTGTATTCGGTATTATCTCTGGTATTTTAGTACATACTTTGCTGGCTGCGCTCGGGTTGTCCGTCCTATCAGCCAATTCACCATTTGCATTTACGCTAGTGAAATATATTGGCGCAAGCTACTTATGCTATCTAGGCTTTAAAATGCTGACTAGCAAACCAGTACCTTTACTTGCCAGTAATTTACCCATTGAAGAAAAATTAGCGTCTACTCGACCGTTAGATAGGTGGCAGATATATAAGCAAGGGGTCATAACTAATACCTTTAATCCAAAAGTCGCCTTATTCTTTTTGGCGTTCTTCCCACAGTTTATCGACTCGAGTTATGGTAATAGCATGCTGTCTTTTTTAGGTCTTGGGCTAACTTTTGCTACGACCGGTTTTATGTGGTTCTCGTGCTTGGCATTGTTGGCGTCAAAGTTCAGTGAAAATCTGCGTAAGAATCCTACTATTGAAGTAATTTTAAATAGAATAAGCGGTGTGATATTTATCGGCATGGGAGTCAAGCTGCTGACTGAGAAAGGTTGAGCAATAAAATTACCTAAGCACGATAATATTGCATAAAAGAGCCCAATCATATGATTGGGCTCTTTGTCATACTAAGTCTAATCAATTATTACGCAGCGTCTTTGCTCTCAGCTGCCAGTTGACGTAGCACATAGTGCAATACACCGCCATGACGCACATACTCGCGCTCTTTTGGCGTCTGTAGCATGACATTCACATCAAAGCTCTCAGTTGAGCCATCGGCACGTATGGCCGTAACTTTCGCGGTTTTGCTTTCGCCATTATCTAGACCTGTGATACTAAGGACTTCAGAACCATCTAGATTATAGGTCGCTGCATTTTCACCATCTTTAAAGGTCAATGGCAAGACACCCATACCGACTAGGTTTGAGCGGTGAATACGCTCAAACGAGCTGGTCAGTACCGCTTTTACACCGAGTAGAATCGTTCCCTTCGCGGCCCAGTCACGGCTAGAGCCAGAACCATATTCTGCACCGCCAAGTACCACGAGCGGACGTTTGTCTTCTTTATACTTCATCGCCGCATCATAGATAGCCATTTCTTGACCATCTTGTAACGTGGCACTATCACCGTTGAAGTAATAGGTATAACCGCCCTCTTTGCCCGCCATCATGGCGTTTTTGATACGGATATTGGCAAAAGTACCACGAGTCATGACCGCATCATTACCACGGCGTGAGCCATAACTGTTGAAGTCAGCTTCCATCACACCACGCCCTTGCAAGTACTTGCCCGCAGGAGAATCAGCATCGATATTACCAGCTGGTGAGATATGATCGGTGGTGATTGAATCACCGAACAACCCTAAGATACGCGCGCCTTCGATATCAGGGATACCTTCCGGCTCCATGGTCATGCCATCAAAGAACGGTGGGTTCTTAATGTACGTAGACTCTTCGCTCCATGGATACAGCTGGCTATCGGCTGAGCTAATGGCGTTCCATGCTGCACTACCGTCAAACACTTCGCCATAGTTTTTACGGAACATATCCGCGTCGATATTATTGGCAATTAGCTCGTTAATTTCTTCTGACGTTGGCCAGATGTCTTTTAGGAATACATCATTGCCTTCTTGGTCTTGTCCTAGCGGATGCGTGGTCAAGTCAATATCGACAGTACCTGCTAGGGCATAAGCAACAACCAATGGCGGTGACGCCAAGTAGCTGGCTTTTACATGTGAGTGAATACGACCTTCAAAGTTACGGTTACCTGATAGTACAGCAGCGGCAACCAAATCACCTTCTTCGATAGCCCCTTCAATCGCCCCTAATAACGGACCTGAGTTACCGATACAAGTGGTACAGCCATAACCAACTAGGTAGAAGCCTATTTTCTCTAGCTCATCCATCAATTTGGCTTTTTCAAGGTAATCAGTTACTACTTTTGACCCTGGAGCCAGTGAAGTTTTAACCCATGGTTTAGCCGTTAGACCTTTTGCAGCGGCTTTTTTCGCCACCAAACCTGCGCCAATCATCACTGCTGGGTTTGAGGTATTGGTACAAGAAGTAATCGCCGCGATAACGACAGAACCATCACGCAATCTATACTCTTCGTCTTCGATTTTGACCGTGCAATAAGTACTGCCTTCAGCGCAAAAAGGATTAGGTTTTGCCGCGAGCGTTTTTGCTTGCTCTTGCTTACCGCCTTCTTCATCGAAGCGAACCTTGGCTTCAACTTCTTTCTTACGGTCTTTGGTCATCGCCGTCAAGGTTTCGCCAAATTTTTCATGCATATCAGATAAATTAATACGCTGTTGTGGCAAGTTCGGACCGGCAAGTGCGGGCTGTACTGATGATAAATCCAATTCCAACTTACTTGAGTAGGTCGCTGCTGGCGTATCTGCATCATGCCATAAGCCTTGCGCCTTGGCATATTTTTCAACCAACTCTATTTGGGCTTCATCACGACCTGATAGACGTAGATAATCAATCGCCATTTGGTCAATCGGGAAAATACCGCACGTTGCACCATATTCTGGTGACATATTGGCAATCGTTGCACGGTCAGCCAGTGGCATACTATGTAAGCCTTCGCCATAAAATTCGACGAACTTACCAACCACGCCATGCGCACGCAGCATTTCAACCACACGCAATACCAAATCTGTTGCAGTAACGCCTTCGGTTAACTTACCTTTTAGCTCAAAACCAACCACTTGTGGAATGAGCATTGATGATGGCTGACCGAGCATTGCCGCTTCCGCTTCAATACCGCCCACGCCCCAACCAAGTACACCAATACCATTAATCATAGTAGTATGACTGTCAGTACCAAATACCGTATCAGGATAAGCGGTCAACTCACCGTCGACATCAGCAGCCATTACCACACGGGCCAAGTACTCTAAGTTAACCTGATGCACAATACCTGTGGCTGGTGGCACGACAACGAAGTTTTTAAAGGCATTCTTGCCCCAATGCAGAAATTCATAGCGCTCATTATTACGCTTAAACTCAATCTTTTCGTTAAGATCTATGGCATCTTCGCGGCCATAAGCATCGACTTGTACTGAGTGATCGACGACCAATTCACTTGGGATAAACGGGTTAATTTGCTCAGCTTTGCCGCCAAGCTCAACGACGGCATCACGCATCGCTGCCAAATCGACTACCGATGGCACACCAGTAAAATCTTGCAGGACAACACGGGCTGGCATAAAGGCTATTTCTTTTGACGCTTCTGCGCCTGCATCCCAATTGGCGACCGCTTCGATGTGATTTTTGCCAACAGACTGCCCGTCATCTTCATTACGCAATAAGTTTTCTAAAACGACTTTCATGCAAAATGGTAACTTTCTGATGTGCTCAAAAGTCTCGGTTAGCTTGGGCAGACTATAATAGGTATGGTCCTTGCTATCGACCGTAATGGTGTCTTTTACATTAAAAATATCACTCATGGTAGCTTCCTTATCGTTGTTATAGATCCTGAACATAAATGACTCTTGAACTAATATGACTATCAATCAATAAGCATTTATGCTGATAATTGGTGGCTAAATAATAGTGCTTAAATTTTTACTAAATGAATTTAATGGCTAACTTTAGTAGCTGTTATTAACAACTCAAATTAATGATTCATAAGAGTTGCTAAGAAAAATAGACCGCTGTATTTTTATACTAACAAAATCTTAGGTAACAAAAGACATAAGCATATCTTTAGTATTTAACAGTAACGTCCTTTTACCATAACAAATAACCCGAGCTTTGTTAACGTCTAGACGTAGGCAAATCGTGGCACAATCGTAAACGTAACAATGCTTTAGCGGTTAAGCATTAACGGTTAACTCGTAAGGTATTCCCTTATCTTTTTATTTTTGACGGCGACCACTGCGAAACACTTGGCTATCATCATAAAAGTTAGGCTTGGCATTTTCAGCCCAAAAATGCGGCACACCCAAAATAGGCAATGGAGACAGTTTGCGCGGTGTCACATCCGGTTGTGATAATAATGCCTCCATATAATCAGCTACTTTCTGATCCAAATGACTAATACGCTCAGATAGCGATAAGACAAAAAAATCTGGCGTCACATAAATAACAATACTATGGGCGCATAATGCCTTGCGCGGCTGAAGTAGCTTCTCTAATAGTGCATGACCAAAAATATAAACCGCCGCCCGAGAGTGGTTATTCGATTGCTTTGGCTTATCCCACTGCTCACGCGGTTCTACCAAACTTTTTTGCCAGTCAAAATCCACTAGTGCCTCACCAATACTAGGCTCTGCTGTCACTAAAATCGCGCCGTTCTCATCAAGTACGGTAATGGTATCGCGGACACGCCCGCGACTGGCACCAATACCTTGTTGTTCGATTTCAAGCATATGATAATAATTCAGCAGGGCTTTGGTCTTAGGAAAGGTTAGCCAAATGCTGCCGTTAAATAAATCATGCAAATTATTACGGGTCGGAATATTACCAGTCGTACCGATAAAACTCTCGTATGCTTCGCCTGCTGGCAACGCATTTTGTGAGACAAATCGTAAGGTTTGGGCTTTATTATTTAGTGCAGGTTTGGTTTTCGGTAATAGCTGACGTAATTCATCAGCCTGTTGCTGCAACGCTGTATTTAAAACCTTGGCGATAATATCAGGCGTATTCTCAATTATATCTGTCTGAGCAGGCTCATTTTTTAAGCCACTTAGCTGAGTAATGGCGTGACTTACATAATCTAACTGATTTAAGTGACACAGCCATGGCGCTTGCCAGTCAATAGTAGCAAAGCAGTCATCAAGCTGACTATCACATGCAGACGGGTTATTAATAGCAGCTTCAACAGATGCATTAACAGGCACATCGAAAGGAGCGTTGCAAATATTGTTATTAGGCTTGGCAGGTAAATCAGTGGCGGTCATATTGACTATCTCTATTAGACGGCTGGCTTGGCTATGGTATCATGGAGCGCTTTTTTACGGCTAGACGAGCCGCTCGAAATGACGTTTTCGTGCGCTACTTATTGATGAGTTTTTATGGCAAATTTTAACACCCACTTAAATGTCGCATTCATGGTCAGTGGTACGCTGAGTCTAACGGTTTATAAAGCTGGCTTGATTGAGGATTCAGGTTTTTTGATGTGTGTGGCGCTCGGTACCATCGGTGGGTTGCTGCCTGATTTAGATTCAGATAACTCGACGCCGATTAAACTTGGTTTTAATATTACCTCGTTTATTTTTGCCTTTGGTCTGGTGATGCATTGGCGTAGTGAGCTGAGTTTACTGGCGTTGATAGCCTTATGGTTAGCCGGCTACGGCTTTATGCGTTATGTGGTATTTTCGATTTTTACCAATATGACCGTGCATCGCGGTGTCATTCACTCGGTGCCCTACATGGCGATAATGGGGCTTGGAATGACCTATATCAGCTACGATATTTTAAACTTACCGTTGACGGTTAGCTGGTTTTACGGCTTATTTTTATTCGGCGGCGCCATGGTGCATTTGGCATTAGATGAATTATATAGTGTGAATTTATCCAATATGAAAATGAAGCGCTCATCGGGTACGGCGATGAAGTTCTATCAGCATAAAGATAAATGGTGGTATCTGCTACTGTACGTCATCCTTGCGCTCTTGGTATATTTTGCGCCACCATTTGATGAATTTTGGCAGCAGCTATGTGACCCCGCCCCTTGGGCAAAGCTTAAAATCGGTCTATGGCCAGAATTGATAAAAAACTGGCTAAATTAAAACTTATGAAGCTATCAAAACGAATAATAACTTGAGTAAATAATGTCAATTTCTCTACAGACCTGCCCTTGCCAAATGAACCCGTCATCGGATGACATTAGCGCGCCGCTACTTTATCAAGATTGCTGCCAGCCTTACCATGACAGTTTATTGAGCGAAGAAACTGATAAAGCTGACGGCAT
The DNA here is from genome assembly GCF_904846555.1 of Psychrobacter sp. DD43. Taxonomy (NCBI): domain Bacteria; kingdom Pseudomonadati; phylum Pseudomonadota; class Gammaproteobacteria; order Moraxellales; family Moraxellaceae; genus Psychrobacter; species Psychrobacter sp. DD43. The sequence goes on along the minus strand of NZ_CAJHBE010000014.1, from coordinate 34,756 downwards.
AAAAGCAGAAACTGCTGAACGCCTCATGCGGTCGCGTTATAGTGCGTTTGTGTTGGTCAAGCCAAACTATATCGTCAAGACTACACTACCCGCGCAGCAAGCATTACTTGATATCCATTCGATTGAGAGTTGGGCAAAGGAGACGAACTGGGCAGGATTGGAAATCGTCGCGCACACGCCAAAGCTAGGTAAACGTCATGCGCAAGTTGAATTTAAAGCTTACTTTAATGTCTCTGATAATGAAGATGATGGCTTGCAGGCGCATCATGAATTGTCTGCCTTTGTAAAAGTAACAGACAAAGCGAACAACGATGCGCGTTGGTACTTCCTCGACCCAACAGTAGAAATGACTATAACCCAAAAACAGCCGTGTATTTGCGGTTCGGGTGAGAAATTTAAGCGTTGTTGTGGGGTTTATATTTAATTAACATCTAATATTCGCTATTCCTAAACACTCGCCCCAACAGCGCGCGCTACTGCAATCCCTTCTTCAATGGTCAAAAACTTACGCTGGCTTGGACTGTCTTTATAAATGACATCCCCATCTTGGAATATCAGGCATTCATTGACTGCCAACTGTTGCCATTTTTCATTTTCAGTCAATGGCACGGTCACTAGTATCGTGACTTTATCGGTATCGGTAGTCACATCACCAAAGTTAATCGCCAAGTCATCATCAGCCAATTTTGCTTCACCAAATGGTGCTTTTCGCGTCAGATAGAACAATAAACTGCCCGCATACGCCATCTGCCAACGACCATTCGATATGAGGCAATTAAACAAACCATTGGCAGATAAATAGCGACATTGAGTCGTCAAAAAGTTAAACAGCGTTTTGTCATCCGGACGAGTTTTAAAGCTACTTTTCAGGCGATTGACCAGATAACAGAATGCCATTTCAGAATCAGTTGTACCGACTGGTTGGCAATGTGAGGCATTACCATTGTCTTGCAGGCGCTGGCAGCGTTTAATAAATTCGCTATTCATCTGTCCATTATGCGCAAATACCCACTGCTCACCCCAGACTTCACGGACAAAAGGATGGGTATTCGCCAAACAATTCTGACCTTGGGTTGCTTTACGAATATGTGCGATAACATTCATCGCTTTGATTGGATAATTATTAACCAAATCAGCAACGGGCGATAAATGGCTTGGGCGATTGTCATGGAATAAGCGTAGACCAGTCGAGGCATTGTCCGACTTTTCACTATTAGAGCTGTCACTATTAGTACATTCGCTACGCTCAAAAAATGCAATACCAAAACCATCTTCATGACTGTCTGTCATGCCGCCGCGACGACGGAAGCCTGCAAAGCTAAAACCGATATCGGTTGGCGTATTACAGTTCATACCTAAAAGTTGACACATTTATAGAGTACCGCCGTTATCATCGTCTGTTTCAGGCAAGCTTGCTGCATCCTTATCAATACTATCCAAAATGCGTTTTGCATGCACCAAATCGGTATCTTGTACCCAAAGCACGATGCCAGAATTCATACCAGGCATCGCACTCAGCGGTTGTAGAGAAACAGTAATATCATTATTACGTAGCAAATTGGCATGTAACTCACCTTGGATATTGGTATCGTAGCGTGCCAGTTTGTGCCAGTTATCAACTTGATCGGTCATGAGGTCGCCTTTATATTTTTGATACAGGAATGCTCAAAAAAATTATACTAATTGATCGAGCGTATATTCTTTAATAATAAAATCGCTGCTATTACCTAAACTATCACATGTTTGCTCAGCTTGCGTAATACTGCTAAACACACCGGCTATCGGCTTTTCGATCTTATTATTAATAGCTAACAGTACAAATACCGTATTTTGTGCTTTTTCAACATGTGACCAATGATAAGCGGCTAGACGCTTCATCAAGTCAGGGTTTTTGACCATGATGTTATCACCGGTACGACCTTCGGTACGGTTATAATGGATGACGTTGAGACGTAATAGCCAAAAAATCACCGCAGCTTTTGCGAGCATAACAGGTAGTGCATGCTTTTCATCTTCACCGAGCATGCGTTTCGACTCATAGCCTTGCAAAAAAGCCACCATTTTGCTGCGGTCAAAATTCACCGACTCGCCTTGTTCAGCCATACCCCAAGTAGTACAAAAGTCATTAATGGTAATGGCAATATCCATCACATAGTGTTCGACGCTGACTTCGGTGAAATCTAATAACCCAGTCAGACGCTCTTCACCTTTTTGGCTATTATTTAACGATAAGTTCCATAGCGTGTTATCAGCAAACATATCTAAATGACATAAGCCTTTTGGCATGCTGGCAAGCGGCAAATTCGTATAAGACTGCCAAATATCGCTCATGAGTTTGGCTTCGTCAGCTGGCATAAACTGCATTTCACGGTCGCGTACATCGCTCCATGGGTATAATGGCACGCCATATTCTTCCGCAGGCTGTAGCTGTTGTAGCGTTTCATGCAATACTGCCAAAGATGCGCCAATTTCATGGCACATCGCTTGCGTAGTCTGCTGTGGATGAGAGCCTGCCAAACATGGCACTAGCGTAATGGCTTTATTGTCATAACGTATGACATAACATTTTTCTGCGCTATCAACTAATGATAATGGCGCCGCTACCGGCAATTTACCATCTAATTGGTTTAAGATAACCGCCATTTTTTCGATGTCTTCTGGTGGACGCTCTTCAAACAAGGTAAATACATAAGAGTGTGCACCATCTACATCATCAGTCGTCTGAATAAACCAGTTAGAGTTTTTGATACCTTGGGTAATCGGAATGGCACGGGCGAACGATACGCCAAAACGTTGGCAAAAGGTAGCAAATTGGTCATCGGTTAACTGGGTATAGACGGACATGACATCTCACTTATGGCAATTAAATAAAGGTAAATAGGATAAATATAGACGGTGATGGCGACGATTACACCGCTTATAGATAAACTTTGGCAAAAAGCACATTAATCTTGCGAAAACCTGCCTGAGATGGCAGTGATTTTGCTAGACTAGCGCTTATAGAATGAATTGATTATAAGGTGAAAGACCCTATGTTAGCAAAGCGTATCATCCCTTGTTTGGACGTTGATAATGGGCGCGTGGTCAAAGGCGTACAATTTGTCGATATTAAAGATGCAGGTGACCCTGTCGAAGTGGCCAAACGCTACAATGAACAAGGCGCCGATGAGATTACTTTTTTGGACATTACTGCGACCAATGACGAGCGTGACACCACTTATCATACGGTAGAACGTATGGCGGAAACGGTATTTGTGCCATTAACTGTCGGCGGCGGTGTGCGTAAAATTGCCGATATTCGTAATTTGCTTAATGCAGGCGCGGATAAAGTAGCGATTAATTCTGCTGCGGTATTTACCCCTGAGTTCGTCGGTGAAGCCTCGCAGAAATTTGGCAATCAATGTATCGTCGTTGCTATCGATGCCAAGCGCGTTGCTGATATCGAGGTTGATGGCATTATCATGCCGCGTTGGGAAATATTTACCCACGGCGGTCGTAAGCCAACGGGCATTGATGCCGTCGCTTGGGCAAGCAAAATGGCTGAGCTTGGCGCCGGTGAATTATTGGTGACTTCTATGGATGGCGATGGCACCAAAAAAGGTTACGATTTGGCGCTCATGAAGCAAATTACCAGTCGTGTAAATGTACCGGTCATTGCTTCAGGCGGCGTCGGTAATTTACAGCATTTAGCTGAAGGCGTATTAGAAGGCGGCGTCGATGCCGTCCTTGCTGCCAGTATTTTTCACTTTGGTGAGTATACCGTTCAAGAAGCCAAAGCATATATGGCAGCGCAAGGTATACAAATGCGTTTGTAAGACGTTGGTAAAATACAAATATAGCAGAAAAAAATGTTATCATAGCGCTAACTGCTTATTATCATTTGGTTTTCGTTCATTTTACTGCCTATTTATCTGCTCACTAGCCAATTAAATAAGCGATTTGAACCTAGCAATATATTTAGATTCCTAATACTTAGATTCTTATACTTCTATTAATAGCCCATTCGGCAAAGGATTTTTTATGTCAAATTTACAACAGCAACGCAATGACGTGACCCATATTGATGGCAATTTACATCAAAACGAGGACGTGCGTATCGGTATCGTCGTCGGTCGTTTTAATGGTTTTGTCGTTGAGTCATTGGTTGATGGTGCGATTGATGCATTGCTTCGTCATGGCGTATTGGGTAGTAATATTACTGTGATTCGTGTGCCAGGTGCGTTTGAGTTGCCATTGGTTGCACAGCGCGCTGCTGAGTCTGATCGCTTTGACGCTATCGTTGCTTTGGGTGCGATTATCCGTGGTAGCACGCCGCATTTTGACTTTGTCGCAAGCGAATCTGCTAAAGGTTTAAGCAGTGTTGCCATTGACTATAATATTCCAGTAGCAAACGGCGTATTGACTACTGACAGCATCGAGCAAGCGATTGAGCGTGCTGGTACTAAAGCTGGTAATAAAGGTTCAGAAGCAGCGATGGTTGTACTAGAAATGCTTGCTGTGTTATCACAGTTAGACATTGATGATGGCAGCGAAGACGCTTAATTGCACTCACTGTTAGCCGCATTTATGAGTATAAAATTATTATTTATTGTTTGAAATGGGGCTATGGTTATAACGATAGCCCTCAGCACTTTACAATAGCATTAGCATTAATATTTTAAGTGATTATCGAACATTCATCTCCAAGACTGACTAGCAACATTTGCGAGTCGACCACTATTTAACATTTTATTTTTAAACTTATTATCTCAAAAACTAGGTATAGACCCCTTATGACTGACCAACTCAAGCGCGCTATTAGCGCTGCACAAACCGCACAAGTTAATGACCAACAAGCTGAAGCCACGCGCATCGCGAGCAGCAGTGCGGGCGATCAAACCTTTGATATGAGTGAGTCTTCTTATAAGACCAGTCACACCGCTATCCGTAAGGCACGCCGCTTTGCTATGCAAGGTCTATATGAATGGCTGGTTACTGACCGCCGTTTTGATATCGATGGCAAGCTTGGCTGGAAAGCCAATGCCCCGCACGATATTGCTGCTCGTACACGCGCGACTAATGCCATGCATACTGTACATATTGGCTACTATCATGAAATGATGCGTGATATCCCAGAGCAGATTGATGCCTTAGATGCGCTTATTAGCCAGCATCTAGATCGTGAAATCAATAAACTCGATACGGTTGAACATGCCATTCTTTTGGTTGGCGCTTATGAGCTACAAAATCGTTTAGAAATTCCGTACAAAGTGGTACTTGATGAAGCGATGAAGCTAAACAATCATTTTGGCGCAACCGATGCACATAAACTGATTAATGCCGTCTTAGATAGAATGGCAGTTGAGCTACGTGCTGCCGAAGTAGAAGCGGATAGCAAAGCCAATCTTCGCACCTCACAAAAAGCAGCAACTAAGCCTGTTACTAAAGCGGATAAAAACACAGATATCAATGCTAATAATAGTGATATCGAAGAAAAACCAACAGCATCAAATAAACCACGTATCAGTGCTAATAATGCCAGTGTTAAACGCAATAGTGTCAGTAAAGCTTTGGCAAATATTACTGATTACAAAGCCAGTAAGCAGAACGATACTCAAAATACGGTTGAAGAAATTATTATTAAGCCGACTAGCATCGAAACAGTCATCGTTGATAAAGCAGACGAGATTGCCGTTACTGCCGAAAACATTGCCAATGATCAGCCAGTAGAAGAAAACATCGCTGCTAGCAATGACAAAGTTACAGCAGAGGTCGAATTACTTGACTCGAATAGCGTTGATTTTGATACCAAAAGTGCTGAATTAAATGATGCTGATGAAAAAAGCAAAGACTAGCCATGAATGAATTTGAGCTGATTGAGCGTATATTTTCGCAAATGCAAGCCACTCAGTCATCATCTAACGCTGTCGAAAAGGGCATCGGTGATGATGCAGCAGTCATGGCACTGCCACAAGGCGCGCGCTTGGTCAGCTGTATTGACACACTCGTTCAAGGTCGTCACTTTAGTGAAGACTGGGATCAGGTTAACAAGTTAGCATTTGCCATTGGTTATAAAGCTGTGGCAGTTAACGTCTCTGATATCGCGGCTATGGGTGCCACCCCGCATAGCATTTTACTGGCATTAGCATTACCTCAGCGCCTTGCTAATAGTCAGTGGCTGACTGAGTTTGCCAAAGGTTTATTTCATGCTTGCCAGTTATTTGGTGTGACCTTGATAGGCGGCGATACGACCCATAATGATAGCTTAGTGTTAAGTGTTAGTGCCCAAGGGCTGCTTGCCGCAGATACTCCAGCTGTCTATCGCTCAGGTGCGCAAGTCGGTGATAAAATTTATGTATCAGGTACACTTGGTGATGCCGCTTATGCCTTACAGCACCCTGATAATGCTATCGGCATTGAACTTGCGCATCGACTTCATATGCCAACACCACGTATTAGCTTAGGTGCAGCACTAGCACAAATCGGTGCAACGTCAATGATAGATATCTCTGATGGTCTTTATCAAGATCTTGGTCATATCTGCGAGCAAAGCGGCATCGCTATGAGACTTAATTTGGAAGCTCTTCCTACCAGCAACCCTTTAGCTAGTATCGATGTATCTGAGCGGCTATTGTGTCAACTGGCTGGTGGCGATGATTATGAGTTGGCTTTTACCTTGCCTCCCCATATCGAGCCGTCTTCTTGTACCGACGTTAATACGCCTGTGACTTACATTGGTAATGTGATTGCATTGGCGAGTGATAGAAATACAGATAATGCGGCGCATAAACGTCCTGAACTTTATTATCAAGATCAGCCAGTGACACCCACCCATCCCTCACCGTTTATTACTTGGCCCAATCTTACGGGTTACCAACATTTTGCAGGTTAACCCATGACCGATCACGACCTAGTTAAGCCCGATATCCGTAAAGCCAATGATTGCCCTCCTCTGCCAGTCAACGCCACCATGCTTGACCGCGCAGTTTATTGGCTCGGTATCGGCTTGGGCAGTGGTTTACCTCGCCGGGCGCCCGGCACTTGGGGTACGGTTGGCGGCTTAACTGTTGCAATACCGCTGCTAAGCTTAGGTTTTATACCATTTTTAATTATTACACTTTTATCTTGTATCATTGGTATCTGGATATGTGGTCGCACCTCAGATTTGATGGGCGGTCATGATGACCCACATATCGTCTGGGATGAGTGGGCAGGTATATGGATTACCTTATTGCCGTTGTCTTATATAGGTATTGCTGACGGTAATTTTTGGCACAATATCTCGCAACCTTTTTCTGTCGCTGCTCTGATCATGATCTTTATACTTTTTCGCTTTTTTGACATCATTAAGCCACCACCCATTGGATGGGCAGATAAAAAAGTCGCTGGCGGTCTAGGTATTATGCTCGATGACATCATTGCAGGTATTATGGCAGCAGCTGTTTGGATAGTTATTTACATAATTATCACTTAATCACGCCATTACAAAGTTGTCACGACATAGCGTTTTAGTTACCTAGCAATCTGCGCTATAATTCGACCTTATATTTTGTTACATTTGTAGGCTATTATGACATCTCCTCTTTCGGTAATCATCCTCGCTGCTGGTAAAGGCACGCGTATGCAGTCGGCCAAGCCAAAAGTTCTACAGACATTGGCTGGCAAGTCATTGCTAGGTCACGTGTTAGACACTTGCCATCAATTGACGGTTGATGACACCATCATTGTCCATGGTTTTGGTGGCGAGCAAGTACAAGATCACATTGACCAGCAATATGCGCATTTGCCCATTACTTGGGTTGCCCAAACTGAGCAGTTGGGCACGGGACATGCGGTCAAAGTGACTCTATCTGAGCTACCAAAAGATGGACAAAGCCTCATTCTTTATGGTGATGTACCCTTGGTTAGCTGTCAAACTTTAGCGACACTACAGGATGCCAATACTGACGGCATGTCTATGTTGACGCTAACAGTAGATAATCCATTTGGTCTCGGTCGTATTAAACGTGATAAAGATGGCAATATTGAAGCCATTATTGAGCAAAAAGACGCCAATAGCGATGAGCAGCAGATACAAGAAATTAATAGCGGTATTTACTGCGTCGATAATGCTTTATTGCATAAATTTTTGCCCAAGCTATCAAATGACAATGCGCAGCAAGAATACTATCTGACTGATATTGTCAAAATGGCGGTTGCTGATGGCATCACTATTGCAGCGATTGAGCCTGAGCATACCTTTGAGATTGAAGGCGTGAATAACCGTCAACAACTTGCTAGCTTAGAGCGTACATGGCAAGGTAAACTTGTCGCCGACTTACAAGAAGCTGGCGTACAGTTCGCTGACCCTACTCGTGTCGATATTCGTGGCACCTTGAGCGCAGGTCAGGACGTGTTTGTCGATGTGGGTGTGGTATTTGAGGGTGATTGTGTCTTAGGTGATAATGTTTATATTGAAGCGGGCTGTGTCATTAAAAACGCCCAGATAGGCAACGCTTGTCATATAAAGCCTTATTGCGTGATTGATAGCGCTGAAGTTGGCGCAGGTGTAGATATTGGTCCTTTTGCGCATTTACGTCCTGAGACCATACTCTCTGACAACAGCAAAGTCGGTAATTTTGTCGAAATTAAAAAATCAACAATTGGTGATGGTAGCAAGGTTAATCATCTAAGCTATATTGGTGATGCCACTATTGGTACTGGTGTCAATGTTGGCGCTGGTGTGATTACTTGCAATTATGATGGTGTGAATAAATCACAAACCATCATTGACGATAATGCCTTTATTGGCTCTAACTCAAGTCTAGTGGCGCCAGTGAAAATTGGTGATACCGCTACTGTGGCAGCTGGTTCAGTGATTACTAAAAACGTTGATGCTCATGCACTAGCCTTTGGTCGTGCTCGTCAAACACAGAAAAATGACTTTAAGCGTCCGACTAAAAAATAATGGCAGCGTTGACAGTTAGTTAAATAAAAATGGCTCTTAGCAATCTCAAGCAGTACGACAATGATTTGTGGTGCTGCTTATTTATATTTATAGATTAACCAGACATCGTCATACATAGAAATACATAGAAATACTAATAATTAAATTTAAGGAATAGTTATGTGCGGAATAGTTGGAGCAGTGGCTGAGCGTAATATCGCCAATATCTTACTTGAGGGACTTAAGCGCCTAGAATATAGAGGCTATGATTCTGCTGGTCTGACTGTCATTCGTGATGGCGAGCTCCACCGTGAGCGCCAAGTGGGTAAAGTTCAGGCCTTAGTCGATGCCGTCGCAGTCAACCCAGAGTTTTTCGATGGTCATATTGGTATTGCGCATACACGCTGGGCAACGCATGGCGAACCGGCTCAGCGTAACGCCCATCCGCATGTTTCAGGCAAGATTGCTGTGGTACATAATGGTATCGTTGAAAACTACGCCGAGCTAAAAGAAGAATTAATTGCCAAAGGGTACGAGTTTACCTCGCAAACCGATACCGAAGTCGTCGCGCATCTTATTAACGATATCTATAAAGCAACGCCTGACTTATTAGAAGCCGTTCGCACTGTCACTCCTTTGTTACATGGAGCATTTGCCCTTGGCGTTATCCATGTTGATTGCCCAGAAGAGCTGATTACGGTACGTTTAGGCTCTCCTTTGGTGATTGGCGTCGGTATTGGCGAAAACTTTATCGCCTCCGATCAATTGGCACTTTTACCAGTGACCAATCGTTTTATGTATCTAGAGGAAGGCGATATTGCCCGATTAACGCGTAACAGTATTCAGGTTTACGCTGATGGTGTCGAGGTCACACGCCAAATCCATGAAATTGACGCAGCACAACACAATGCAGACAAGGGCGAATTTAAGCATTATATGCTCAAAGAAATCTACGAGCAGCCAGATGCTGTCGCTCGTACTCTCGAGATGGCATTAGATAATGATGAGCCAACTAAACTGCGTGATGATTTTCTGCAACGTCATGAAACGCAATTAAAAGGCATTAAGCACGTACAAGTGATCGCTTGTGGTACTAGCTATCATTCAGGTTTGGTCGCAAAATATTGGTTTGAGAGTCTTATTCGTGTGCCTTGCTCAGTGGAAGTTGCCAGTGAGTTCCGTTATCGCAATCCAGTCGTTATTGATAACTCTTTAGTGATTTGTATTTCTCAGTCGGGCGAGACTGCTGATACTTTATCTGCACTACGTGATATTCAAAAACAGTCTCCTATTGGACTGGTTAGTCTGGCATTGTGCAATGTGCCAACCTCATCATTGGTACGTGAAACGGATATCTTTTTACCAACGCTTGCCGGTCCCGAGATTGGCGTGGCATCTACCAAAGCCTTTACTACTCAGCTTGCAGCACTGATGTTATTGTTATTAAAGGTAGGTGTGACCCAACAGCGCATGACTGATGAAAATTTGAGCACGCTGCTTAGTCAACTGCAACAACTACCGGGTCAGCTCCATGCCAGCTTACACCTGGACGCGCCTATCAAGATCATGAGTGAGCATTTTGAATATAAGAAAAGCTGCTTATTCCTAGGTCGTGGTTTACAGTTCCCAATTGCTCTAGAAGGCGCATTAAAGTTAAAGGAAATCTCTTATATCCACGCTGAAGGCTATGCAGCAGGCGAGCTGAAGCACGGACCATTGGCATTAGTTGATAAAGATATGCCTATCGTGGTGCTAGCACCTAAAGACAGTATGTTTGATAAGTTAAAAGCCAATATGCAAGAAGTTCATGCCCGTCATGGTGAGTTGTTTGTCTTTGCGAGCGAATCCAGTCAAATGGTCGCAGCAGATAGATTGCACGTGGTGTATGTGCCAGATGTTTGCGAAACGCTTGCGCCGATTGTTTATAGCGTGCCAGTACAATTGCTGTCATATCATGTCGCAGTAATGCGCGGTACAGACGTCGATCAGCCACGTAACCTAGCAAAATCAGTTACAGTCGAATAATGTTTACTAATTTAACAATATTTATTGTCAGCGAGTAATAAAGTATCATATTAGACAATTCATTCTATTGACTCAACTATTAGCCCTTGCTGTTGTTTAATACCACAGCAAGGGTTTTTTATGCGCTCAAAAAAAAGCAAAGATGGCTTAAAGAAAGTAGAGGTACAATACAAAAAAATAGCGATACCCCGTCTTTCATTAAATGAGGTATCACTACTATGACTATGCTTCATTACCTTTAAAGACTTTTAGTCTCTTTCTAATACCACTCTATAGCGAGCGTTACCACTCTCTAGGCGCTCAAATGCTTCATTTATCTCAGACATTTTGTACGTTTCAGTCACTGGCTGAATATTATGTCGAGCGGCAAAATCCAACATTTTTCGCAGGGTTGACGGTGATCCAACTGGTGAGCCTGACAGACTGTTTTGAGCCATAATCATTGGTGCAGCTGATATTTCTAATGGAACTTCTAACAGTCCAACAAAGTGTAGCTTACCTTTTGGTCTCAAAGTCTTGATCACAACATCCCAGTTCATATCGACGTTCACTGTTGATATGATTAAATCAAAAGAACCAGCGGCTTTTTCAATTTCACTATCCTCTCTTGAGTTTAATGAGTGATGAGCGCCCATCTCTTTTGCTTCTTCCATTTTCGATTCACTGGTAAATGCCGTCACTTCACAGCCCCACGCATTGGCAAATTGAAGCGCTAGATGACCTAAACCACCAATACCGATAACAGCTACTCTTGAGGTTGGCGTGATGTCGTACTGCATAAGCGGATTAAACACCGTAACGCCGCCACATAGCAACGGTCCTACAGCGTTAAAATCAAGCCCTTCAGGTATCTTGATAACGCTAGTATCTTTTGCGCGTACTTTATCTGCAAAACCACCATGGTTACCAATGATAGTACCTTCTTGCTCAGGGCATAGATTGTGGTCCCCACCGATACATAGATCACAAACGTTGCAATATCCTTTATGCCAGCCAAGCCCGACTTTATCGCCAAGCTCTAGGTGCTTGACGTGCTTACCCTTTGCGAGGACTTTTCCTGCGACTTCATGCCCACCTACAAACGGATATTGGGTCATTCCCCATTCGTTTTGCCACATCGATAGATCGCTATGGCAGATACCGCAGCTATGTACTTCGATTTCTACTTCATGATCCCCTAATGTGCCAGGATCATATTGATAAGGCACAAACTCACCACCTTTTTCTTTTGCTGCATAGGCATTAATCATAGTTATTCCTTGTTTTCTAATATGTATAGAAACTGGTTTATAGTTCTAGGAATGTTAAAGACACGGATAGCATCCAAATATCGATATAAACCGTTTCTTTGATAAATTTAACTGAATCGACTATAACAAAGACTTGCTCAACTAAACCACTAAACTTACCAGTTTCAGACTAACGTCATACAAAGAACCATAATTAAAGCCCATTACCTTGATAACCTGTCTCCCAATAACACACATTACGACTCTTTGACCTCATAATAGCTTGAATTAATCTAATAGCTAACATCTTACCCATAAAAAACTCAAACTATACCTGAATATAGTTTGAGCTTTTTGTAGCGCTTACTAACAGTAATACCGTTAGAACTGCTACTTTTCCTCAGTCACTATATCTGGCTTACCATTTGGAGCAAGCCACTTAGCAAACCATCCTGATAGGTCATCCATCAGCGTATAGACAACTGGAATAACAACGAGGCTTAATAAGGTTGAGGTGACTAAACCTCCCAATACTGCTGCTGCCATCGGTCGACGGAAGGTCGGATCGGCATCACCCCAACCAAATACCAACGGCAACATACCAGCGCCCATCGCAATGGTAGTCATAATAATCGGACGCGCACGCTTACGACAAGCATCGATAATTGCCTCAAAACGTGCTAGACCGCGCCGCTGAGCAATCAGTGCATAATCGACCAAAAGAATAGAGTTTTTGGTCGCAATGCCCATCAACATAATAAAACCAATCATCGAGGGCATCGACAGGCTGCTATTGGTAATTACCAAGCCGACAAAGGCACCACCGATAGACAAGGGCAATGCCATGAGAATCGTAAATGGCTGCAAGATGCGTCCAAATAATAATATAAGTACGCCCAAAATACAGACCACGCCGACCGACATCGCAATCACAAAGCCGCTAAATAACTCGGCCATATTTTCTGCTTGTCCTTGATCAATAATAGTAATAGAGGCTGGCAGCTGTTGCATACTAGGTATGCTCTTGACCGCTTGTACCAAATCACCAAGCTCACCATTGGCAGGCTGAACAGTAATACTAATCGCCCGCTCACGATCAAGGCGACTGATTTGCGCAGGTCCAGTACCAAAGTCGAGCGTCGCAACTTCGCCAACACGCACGCCTTGTCCTGCTGGTAGCGCACTTGGTACATATAAGCCTTCGAGTTGGCTGACGTTTTGCTTAGCGATATCTGGCAAGCGCACGACAATTGGTATCTGCCGCGTATCTAAATTCAGCTTGGACAAACGTTGCTCATAGTCACCAACGGTCGCCACACGTAAGGTCGTGGCGATGTCTTGCGTCGTCACCCCTTTATCCGCCATTGCTAGCCTATTTGGCGTGACGGTCAACTCTTGGCGTGGCAGGCTGCGATCACTCGTGACAGCACCAGCACTTGGTAGCTCACGGATCTCTGACATCATCTGCTGTACGGTTTGCTCAAGCAGTTGCGGGTCGGTGCTGGTCAAAGAAAAATTATAACCTGTCTCACCACCACTCGATAACCCGACCGTAAAGCGCGCACCGGGTACTTCTGCCAATATAGTACTCATCTTACGCTCAATCTCTTGCTTAGAGCCGCGCTCTGCTCTTGGCGCAAGTACAATATCTAGACCTGCTATATTTTCTGCCTTGCCACCGCTAGAGTTTGAGTCCATTGTCGCCTGCGCCTCACCTACCGACGTAAAGATATTGGTCACTTCAGGCATGGCCAAGATACGCTCACTTGCCAGCGCGGCAACTCGTTCCGTGTCCGCTAACGCCACATCGGGTGTCAGCTCAATGGCCACCCGTGTTTGGTCAATATCATTATCAGGTATAAAAGAGGTGGGTAATAATTTTACCAAAGCCAATGAAGCCACAAACAATACTAAGGTAGCACCCATCGTCATCCAGCGATGATCTAGCGTCCATGAGACCACTTTAAGATACCAATCCATCAGCGCGCTCTGCTTTTCAACGTGCTTCTTTTCTGGTTTCAATATATATGCTGCCATCATCGGTGTGATAAGGCGCGCAACCATTAACGAGGCAAATATTGATAATGCCGCCGTCCAGCCAAACTGCCGGAAAAACTGCCCGACAATTCCGCCCATAAACGCAGTCGGTAAAAATACGGCAATCAGAGTAAAGGTAGTGGCGACCACCGCCAAGCCAATCTCGTCCGCTGCTTCCATTGCCGCTTCATAAGGCGTCTTACCCATACGTAAGTGACGAATAATATTTTCCACTTCTACAATGGCATCGTCGACCAGTACACCAATGACCAGCGACAATGCCAATAAGGAGATAATGTTAAGACTAAAACCAAACAGATACATACCCAAAAAAGTAGGTATGACGGACAATGGCAATGCCACAGCAGCCACAAAAGTCGCGCGGATATTGCGCAAAAATAAGAACACCACGACTACGGCAAGCAAACCACCTTCTATCAGCATTCGTAATGACGCTTGATAATCTTCAGCGACTGGCGTTGCTCGATCATAAACCTTTTCAATACTAATATTGCCTACATCTGCTGACAGCTTGGCAAGCTCAGCGTCAACCAGCTCCATGACTTCTACTTCACTGGCACCACGCGAGCGCGTAATATTGAATGCAACCACCGTTTGCCCATCGAGCTTGGCAATAGAGCTGGGATCAGCCGCGCCATCCGTAATTTGCGCCATACGCCCAAGCGCTTGAGTACCACCCGTAGGCACTGCAACTTGTAAGTGATTTAAATCGCTTGCGCGCTCAACAGCACCAAGTACACGAATGGTCTGCGTGGTTTTGCCGACTTCGGCTTCACCGCCTGAGCTGTCCTGCTGAATACCGGTGATTTGATTGGATAATTGTATGATAGAAAGCTTTAGACCACTCAAGGTAATAGGGTCAGCGGCAACCGTAATTTCACGCTGCAAACCGCCGATACGGCTGACAGTACTGACACCGGGTATATCAGATAAACGCTTAGTGACGGTATCATCGACGAACCAAGACAAGTCTTCTACATTCATGTTTTCAGCAGCGACAGAGTACGTGACGACTGGGAATCCTGATGTTGAGACTTTGGTAACGATAGGGTCATTGGCAGCGGCAGGCAAATCGCCACGTACCTCACCGACTGCCGAGCGCACATCATCAACCGCTTCTTGGATGTCTTTTTCTAAGACGAACTCAGCGACCATAGTAGCGGCGCCCGTCTGTAGCGTGGTACGAATGTGCTTGACGCCTTCAATACTGGTGAGCTTATTTTCCACCTTTTTTGCAATATCGTTTTCGAGCTGCGATGGCGCAGCGCCCGGCAAGGTCACCGTGACCACCACCGCTGGTAGGTCTATATCGGGAAACTGCTGCACCTTCATTTGCATAAAGCCATAGATACCGCCTAAAGTCAGCAGTACAAACAGCAAGATAGCCACTAATGGATTTTTAATCGAGTAGGCGGAAACATTTAAACTCATGAGCGCGCCTGCGTGTCTGTGCTAGTAGCCTGCTTACCAGTTTGACTCAGACCATCAACGACACGTACCAAGTCACCATTATTTAAAAAGCTTCCCCCTTGCTTTACAAGCCGGCTCTCTGCAGGCAAGGGTTCTGTGAGCGTAACATTATCGCCAAATCGCTCACCCAATGTCACGCGCTGTTGTTTGATACGGCCAATGTTATGACCGTTTTTACCGTCTTTAGTACTGATATTGGTCACTAGCATCACATAGTCATAGCCGTCATTGCTGACAATGGCGCTATTAGGAACCGTTTGAGCGCTGCTACTACCCAATAAAAACTCGCCCGTTTGATACATGCCTGCTCGTACTTTTGCGTTAGCAACGAGGCTAGCATAAATGGTAATTTGCCTATTATTATCAGCAGTTGGTGCAATGCGACTGACCTGCCCCATGACAGAATCGCCGCCCGGTAGGCTAACTTGCACTGGTGTGCCAACATTAACCTCACCAATCAGCTTAGGATCGATATCCGCACGCCATTCCAAAATGCCACCTTTGATAATAGTAAATAGTGGGTCTCCACCAGCAACCATACCAACTTCAGCCATTTTTTCACTAATAATACCGCTAACCGGTGCAACCACATTGGCATTATTGACACTCAAGCGCTGCGTACTCAGTCGAGCTTTAGATGCTTGTAGTGACGCCTGCGCTTGCAGTTTGGAAGTCCGATAGCGATCCGCTTCTTGTTTGCTAATGGCATCAATATCAATAAGTGGCAGGACGCGGGCGGCATCGGCAGTGGCATTGGCAAGCGTCGCTTCTGCTTCGGCAACATCTGCTTCTGCTTGCAAGACTTGCTGCTCCATCGCGTCGGTATCAAATACAGCCAGTATTTGACCAGCTTTAACACGCTGACCTTCTTCGACCAAGATCCGTTCAATCGCTACGCCGTTTACTTTGGCACTGACATTAGCGACATCTTTAGCATTGATGGTTCCGTCAGCACTGAGCGTATTACCAATATTATCTTGGCTTGGTAGCACTGTTTCGACCGATAATACAGCTTGCTCAATGCTAGCATCTTTTAGGTTAGCGCTATCGTTTTGCACATTGTTAGCAACGGGCGACTCATTGCTCGCTTCCTCATCATTGCCCCAGTACTTACCAACCAATACCCCAATAACGAGCACAATGGCCAATACTGGTAATAACCATAAAGGAAATTTTGATAATGGCTTATCTGATAAAGGCTTAGACGCTCGCGCATCAGATTGGCGGTATGGGGGTAGCTCAGATTCAACTGGCAGCTTGTTGTCTTCAACATCGCTCATGATAACTCTCTGTCAATACAGGCAATAATAAGGATATATAATATGAGGAAAATAATAGGTGAAAATAGGCTAGCATTACGTTAAACGAGCATCTTTATATGGTCAAAATGCTGTTTATGACTACAATAGTCTGTAAATTTATTGAGGATAGCATATATTAAGTTGTCATCTGATTTATATATATAGTGTCTGAGCTTCGTAAGTTCCATACTGACTCAATATCGGCAGATGTAAAAACGCTCCAAGCGAACATATTAAAAGTGATAAGCAATACATACTGCTTATTAATGAATTTGACAGGATAGAGATTCTTTTTGTAGATCGTAAGACAAAACGCACATTCCTAAGAATGTGCGCTATGTTTATCCTACTATTCTGTAGTTACTATAAATCTTCTATTAGAAACGATAGCCGACGCCAAGGAAAGTAATATAAGGATCGATATCGAGGTGAGCTTTCGATCGAATCAACTCTTCATTCTTATCATTTTTAACGGTGATGGTCGTATCGCTGTCCAGTTTTGCATAAGACAATGACCCGACTCCAAACCATCTATCATTGAAATCATAAGTAGCGCCAACAGTGACGATAGGTGCAAAAGCGCTTTCTGCCTCCACATCCACGTTCATCTCTCGATTGGATGGCACATTTTCTAGCGCAGCACCCGATTTGCCATCTTTGATATTCTGAATTTGATGTCCAGCTGCCTCTAAATCTTTACGAATACCCTCATTTAGCTCAATACCGTTAAAATAGGCATACATGACCCCAGCACCGACATAAGGGCGAAACTTATTGACCCCAGATTTGCCAAACTGATATTGCACCCCCGCTGCCGGTAGCCATGCGCGAGCCCTAGATGCCACGCCATCACCTTGTTCTAAATCGGTTATAAGCTGTTCTTTTTTAATTTTAAATTTTGGTAGTGCATATTCTCCTATTCCACCAGCTGTAACCTCACCAGATATAGGTGCATACACTTTCCCTTTACCCATAATATCTACTTTAGGAGGAAATCCGGCTTTGACTTCAATCGACCAGTTATCATTTAGATAATAGTTAAATAGCGAACCAAAAGTATCAACATCAGCAGACTCAAGACCCGTACCTGGACTGCTAAAATTCTCTAAACCGCCAAGCTTAACTTGACCTGATACATCACCTAGGGTAGTTCTAGACAAATCAGTTTCTTCACCTCTAAAGCTTACTACCCCTATAGCAGTTAGGCCTGTATTTACTTTAACTTTAGTGAGCTCACTTTGATCAGGATCAATAACCTCTCTGACAGTTTTTATTTTAACACTGCCGTTTTTAGCGACAGTACCATCTTTAATGGCTGTCGTATTTTCTAGAGGATTGGCCGTGCCTTGCGGAGAGGCATGCAACCAGCCAGCAGAGACCGAAAAGCGTTTGAAGCTACCATCGGTTTTAAAATAATCGAATGCAGCAAAAGCAGACTGGCTAAATAATAATGGTGTGGCGATAGCACAAACGAAGGTTAACGTCTTTTTCATGAAACATCCTTGTTAATAAATTCAGGTCGTTAATAAAAAGCATGAATGGCACAGTAGTCATCAGACAAAGCAGATAGATTGCCACTATGAAGTTAATCAAGTTCTCATCCTAACGTCCTGTTAGAATCGATAAAACGACTAGAAATACGCATATTTTAACCATATATCATTATGTAAAACGCGATATCCTAGCAAACGCATGGAAGACACTGTGCCAATCCATTATCGTAAACTGCCACACAAATAATCATAGTTCAATAATAACTCATGAACACATAAGTCAATATTAGTTCATTAAAATCAGAATACAGTGTTAATTATTGGTTGATAAATGATTTATAAAACCATAAAAAAGCCATTATTTTAAGAAAATAATGGCTTTTTTTATGGTAATCAGTAATAGAAAACAGGTTGAGTTAACTATCATTAAGCATTGGTATAACGACTTGCCTCTGGCATCCAACGATGAATCAGTTGGCTGACATCGGCTTTGCGTGCAGGATCTGCAATCAGATGCTTTGCCAAACGCTGGGCAATAGCAAATAACTGCTCATCCCGAATAAGGTCCGCCAAATAATAGCCGACATTACCTGTTTGACGCTTTCCTAATAACTCGCCCGGACCACGCAGCTCTAAATCTTTTTGCGCAATGACAAAACCATCAGTACTATCACGCAATACATTTAGACGTTCAGTACCTGTCTCCGACAACGGCTTCTGATACAACAGCACGCAATAGCTTTTTGTTGAACCACGCCCGACTCGCCCGCGTAATTGGTGCAATTGCGATAGACCCAATCGCTCTGCATTTTCAATGACCATCAGAGAAGCATTGGGCACATCAACACCCACTTCGATAACTGTGGTAGCTATTAACAAATCAAGTTGTCCTGCCTTAAACGCTTGCATAATGGCTTGTTTATCAGCGCCTTTCATTTTGCCATGCACCAAGCCAATACGAATATCCAAACGCTCGCTCAAATCTTCATAAGTCGCCTCAGCAGCTTGCGCATCGAGTACACTCGACTCTTCAACCAGTGAGCACACCCAATATGCCTGCCTGCCAGCTTCACAATTAACTGCAATACGTTCAATCACCTCATCACGGCGGTTGCGGTCAATTGTTACGGTAGTAATTGGTGTACGCCCTGGTGGTAGCTCATCGATAATAGAAGTGTCCATATCGCCATAAACACTCATTGCTAGCGTCCGCGGAATGGGCGTTGCAGTCATAATCAGCTGATGCGGTGTGCTACCAGCCACGCCTTTATTGGTCAACGCCATACGCTGCTCAACACCAAAGCGATGCTGTTCATCGATAATAACCAAACCCAATTTGGCAAATTGTACCTGCTCCTGAAAAAGCGCATGAGTACCAACGACTACTTGTACGGTATTCTCGCTCACCGCTTCTAACGCTTCGCGGCGCTGCTTAGCGGTTTGTTTACCAGCCAACCAACCGACACCAATACCTAACGGCTCAAACCAGTTTTTGAAATTAACCAAATGCTGTTCCGCTAAAATCTCCGTCGGTGCCATCACCGCCACCTGCCAACCACTATCTAATGCATAACCCGCCGCGCCTGCCGCGACTAAGGTTTTACCAGCGCCAACATCGCCTTGTACCAATCTGAGCATTGGTATTGAAGTCGCCATATCAGCGGTAATATTTCTCATAACTCTTTTCTGCGCACCCGTTAAATCAAATGGTAACGCACCAAATAATTTATCTGCCAATGGACTTTGGATAGCACATTTTGGCGCTTTATACTGATGCAATTGCTGACGGCGATATAATAAGCTGAGCTGATGTGCAGTCAACTCTTCAATAATGAGGCGTTGACAAGCAGCATGAGTACGAGCGCTTAATTGGGTTAATAATTTGTATTGTTGACCAGCATCAGTATAAGTAGGCGGCGTATGCAGCAATACCAACGCCTCAAATATGGTTAAATTATAGACATTATTGTTAGCCATATTTATAGCATCGGAACTGGTATTATTTTGACTATGATAAAAAGAGGGCTTCGTTCTATTGACGCTACTATTACTGCTATCACTACTACTAAAACCGTTGTCAGGCACACTACGCGCGAGGGTAGAAAAGATATCTTCTGGATAATCTGGCTCGGTTATCGGTATTTTAGCTGGTTCAAAAGGCACTAATGGCAAATCCGCAACGACTGAAAAATCCTCAGGCGTAAATAAAGTCATCGGCAAGCCCTGACTACGAACCGTTTGCAGTGCAAGCTTAATTAATGTACGCAGCTTATTTTGATGTAAACCTTTAACGCTTGGATAAACAGGCTGTAAACCCGTATTTACTACCGTCTCGTTACTGCTGATAATTTGATATTCAGGATGATGTATCTGCTTACCGTAGCGGCTCACTTTGACTTCACCGAATAATTGCAGATGGGTACCTAGACACATAGTTTGAGCAAGTCCACGATATACCTTAAAAAAGCGTAGAGATATCGTACCCGTGTCATCATCTACAATCACCGTCATGCCGCTGCGATTGGTATCGACATGCACGACGCGACCAGTAATCATGGCGGCTTGTCCATGAGCCACATCGCCTATTGACACCAAGCGACTACGATCTTCATAGTCGCGCGGCAGATGTAGTAGCAAATCAAAGATACGGGCAATGCCCAATTGCGTCAATTGCTCGGCCACTTTTGGTCCAACACCTGCCAGCGCCGTCACCGGCATATCAAGTGCCAAAACATCTAGTAAATGAGGTGTAGCAGGGTTAACCGATGTGGGCATCAAAAATCCTAACGATGTTAATATAAATTTTATAGGGTCAAGTGTCTTGTTCAAGAATTCATGCTAGCTTATAAGCTGTCTTATCATGTGATAATGATCAATATTGTGTAACGTGCCTAGCTATACCGCTAAATTATTATGCTAACTAATACCTTATGCTAAGCTATTTCGCCATACAACGTCTAGCTGATTTCTGCGTAACCTATTGATGAATACCCTACTACACCGCTATTTATTCCTCTATGATAATTTTTGATAAGGTTTTTTATGTCCTCTCATTCTATCTGCCACCCTTATTATCATTTTTTATTGACGCTTCGTCTGAGCCTCTTCGCTATATTCGCTATATTGATGAGTGCTTGCAATAGTTTGACGCCAGTCGCGCCAGCAGATACGTCAGTACCGAACAAACCTACGGTAGCTTTAGTATTAGGTGGTGGCGGTGCAAAAGGTTTCGCTCATGTAGGCGTGATTAAAGCATTAGAAGAGAACGGTATTAAACCGACACTGGTAGTAGGCACCAGTGTCGGGAGCTTAGTTGGTAGCTTATATGCCAGTGGTTATAATGCAAAGCAGCTTGAACACTTGGCACTGACCACCACTGATAGTGAATTGACAGACTTTACCTTATCTAACCAAGGTCTTATCGAAGGTATTAAGCTCAAAAACTTTATTAATGCAAAAGTACGAAAACAGGTTATAGAAGATTTTCCCATCTCCTTTGCCGCGGTTGCTGCTGAAAAAAATACGCTGAAAAAGACCGTCTTTACCACGGGTGATGTTGGGCTTGCGGTACAAGCATCCTGTAGTGTGCCTAATATCTTTATTGCACCGCGCATCCCTGAAAAAGTCGGCAAAAAATATATTGATGGTGGCGTGGTCAGCTTAGTGCCTGTGGATAGCGCCCGTGATTTGGGTGCCGATATTATCATCGCCATTGATGTGACTGCTGCTAACGCTAATACATCGACTGTCAATCAAAAACCGAACCTCAATTCATTAACCAGCTTTTGGGGCTTTCTTGAAAACAGTTTAATCGCCAATGCAGCCTATAACGCGAAAGCATCTCCGATTAATCATAGCGCTGCATCAATGCGTCATGAGCGTGAGCGTGCTGATATTGTGATTATGCCAAATGTTGGTCATATCAGCACGCTAGATACCAGCCAGCGTAGCGCTTTGATTGCTGCTGGCTCGCAAGCTACTACCGCCCAAATTTATGCCATTAAGCAACTTATTAACGAAAAATCCAAGAGTAAATATGCCACTCTTTAATTTATAGTGGAAAAGGATATATAAAAAATCCTGCTAACTACAGATATCAAAGATTGATGATAAAAAAAGCACCACAGTGATTGCTGCGGTGCTTTTTTGTTGAAGCAGATATCAAAGCATAAACTTATTTGACACGTGCCCGGTATTTCACTGCGACTGTATCATTAAGACCTACGCCTTCTAGATCCCAGCGTACGGCTTTATAGAATTTTAACGGAATTTCTTGCAACTGATTATCAACTTTTCCACGTAGCGGCATACGGGCAAAGGTATTGCCATCTGCACTACCATAAGGAAAATCAGGAGAAACAGCACGCAGCAATTCTACTTGTTCAGGAATACTCATCGTCACGGTCATTTTACGAACACGATCGGCATTGGTATTGGTAAAATAGCCTTGATACTCTAAAACATTACCTGACTGCAAACGCGTATTTGCATCCACAGGAACCAGTATTTCTTTACCATTGGCATCAACACTAATCAATGACGCTGTAATTCTACTGTTAACTGCTTGCGCATTTGACTGACTGTTTTGATTAAAGTTTGACTGAACCGCTACTGAATTATTAACGGCTTGTTCTGGTGTGGGCAACATCGCTGATGCTTGCGTGACAGCCATAACGCCAACGAGCGTACCAGCGACAACATGAAACAAACGGTGTCCAGTCCATGCACTGAATGGGTTCGCAAAATGGTTACTTTTCTTCATGACATTCATTATCCCTAGTTGATGTATCGGTAAAACAAAGCTGGTAAAAAAGGAGATGGTAAAAATTAGTAGTTTTAAAAATATAGGAGAATAAGCAATTTACCATCATATATGGTCATACTCAGTCATGTTAACTTTTAAACATTATTATTTTTATCAATTATCTGCGTAAGCCATCGGTAAAGCAATAGCGCTTAGCATAACAAAAAGCATTTATACGAACATTAACCCTGTGTTGATGTTGTGTATATCGTTAATCTGCTGTGAAGACTCTTTAACGCTACTGAAATAAAAGATAGCTCATAACGACGTTTTTTGCTATGGTAAATCTTTAGCGATCCTTTAGCGACAGGCATTCTCTGTCACGCCCTTTTTCTTATTCTAACGACTATTGCTCCCATTATGACTACTAGCGCCATGCCCCAGATTAACCCTGAATACGTCCATTGGTTCCGTAATTCTGCCCCCTATATCAATACCCATCGCGGCAAAACGTTCGTGATTATGTTTGGTGGTGAGGCGGTCAATCATCCAAATTTCAGCACACTGATTCATGACTTTGCTTTATTGCATAGCTTGGGTATCAAGCTGGTATTGGTGCATGGGGCGCGACCGCAAATCGAGAAAAACCTCAAAGATGCTGATATTGAATCGCCACTGCATCAAGATATTCGTGTGACACCTCGCGTCGCGATGCCTTCTATATTACAAGCGGTTGGTGCTATTCGCTTGCAGATTGAAGCACAGCTATCGATGGGGCTTGCCAACTCACCTATGTACGGCTCACGTATTGATGCAGTGTCGGGCAATTTTGTCACTGCGCGTCCTTATGGTATTCGCGATGGCGTTGATTACCAGATGACAGGCGAAGTACGCTCTATCGATGTTGAAGCCATCAAAAATAATCTACTACACGATCATATTGTAATTTTAGGCTCTATGGGCTATTCGGCAACTGGCGAAGTTTTCAACTTGCTCGCGGAAGATGTTGCTCTTAGTGCCGCCGTGGCGCTTGGTGCTGATAAGCTGATTTTCCTAGGCGAAGAAGCAGGTATCAATCACAATGATCGTTTGTTACGTGAGATGATTCCAAATGAGGTCGATCGCTTCTTACGTGACCGTGATCTAAACTGTGAGATTAATTACTTTTTGAGCTGTGCCAGCAATGCCTGTCGCCAAGGGGTTCATCGCACCCATATTATCTCTTATGCCAAAAACGGCGCACTACTTGAAGAGCTATTTACCCGTGATGGTTCTGGCACCTTAATTAGTCACGACCCTTACGAAGAGATTCGCCGCGCTGATGTCGATGACGTGGTAGGGCTGATAGAGCTATTATCGCCGTTAGAAGAGCAAGGTATCTTGGTCAGTCGCTCACGCGAACGCTTGGAGCAAGAGATTGATAATTATAGCGTCATCGAACGTGACGGCATGATTTTAGGTTGTGCAGCGCTTTATCCACTCGATACGGATTCAGCAGAAGTTGCCTGCGTCGCGGTACATCCAGAATATCGCAGCGGTAGCCGCGGCGCTGATTTACTGGCATTTTTGGAGCAACAAGCACGCAGCCATGGTCTACACAAGTTATTTGTATTGACCACTCGTACAGCACATTGGTTCGTTGAACAGGGGTTTGCTGAAGTTGAGGCAAGCGCCTTACCTGAAGTACGCCGCGAGAAGTATAATAACGGTCGCAATTCTAAAGTTTTCCAAAAGAACCTTTGAATAATGGCTCATTAACGTCGAAAGCTTAAGTGCTATTTCTTACGCAAAAAGAAGCCCTCTTACATTAAGAGGGCTTCTTTTTGCGTCTATTGTATCAATACTAAATTAGCATTAATTACTACTAATTACTTTACCTTTAATAGCTCAACGGTAAAGATTAGCGTGCTATTAGGCTCGATACCTGCGTTACCCGCTTCACCATAAGCGATATCAGAGGGGATATAAAACTCGTATTTACCGCCCTCTTTCATCAACTGTAGACCTTCAGTCCAACCAGCGATTACTTGATTTAGTGGGAATTCAATTGGTTCACCGCGCTCGTATGAGCTATCGAATACAGTACCGTCAATCAATTTACCTTCGTAGTTTACTTCAACCACGTCTGTAGCTTTTGGCGACTTGCCAGTACCTGCGGTCACTACTTTATATTGCAGACCTGAAGCAGTGGTTTTCACGCCAGCTTTTTTGCCATTCTCTACTAAGAATGCGGCGCCCTTAGTTTTGTTTGCACCCGCTTTAGATTCCATATCTTTCACAAACTTCGCTTCCTGTTCTTTTTGATAGGTCATTAACACTTCTTGCATTTGCTCTTCTGTCAATGCCGCTTTTTTGCCTTCATAGCCATCACGGAAACCTTTTTCAAACGTATCTAGGTGCAGATCCCCAACCGCTTCTTTATTCCCTTCTGCCATCATATAGCCCAAGCTATAGCCTACTTTTTCCTTGGCAGGGCTTTGTTCAGTCACTGAAACACTTTTAGTAGCGGTTTCTTTACTGCCATTATTTGCGCTACAGCCTGTGATTAATAACATAGCACTAGCAAGGGCACTGATGCTTAGGGTAGTGATTTTTTTCATAAAATGCTCTCAAATTGTAATAATAGTGGCGAGATGTCACATTTATCTATAATAGCAAATCTTAGTTTTGCCTGCTATGACTCACTTGAAATTATCGGTCAAATGTACAGTCTATGTTAATATTTACCGTAAAAATAACAACTTATCACACAAATATAGTAAGACGTTAAGCTTTCTATCTTTAAATTCATAATTACATAAGTTAAGCTAAATTGGTTAAGGAAAGAAATAACAAAAGATATGTCTTTTTAATAGTGACTACTGATTGTTAAGTATAAATTTCTTATAAAGAACTAAAATCAAGTTTACAAATAATTTTAATTAAAAATACTAATAAATAGGTGTGTGTTTGCCTCGGATGAAACGCTTGAATTAAAGTGATTTTCTTATCTTATAACAGACACATGATCATTAGAGGAGGACAGGATGAATCCAATGTTTACATCGTTCAACGGTTATCTGGGTGGCCCTATCGGCTCCATCATCGGCGCTATTCTTATTTTTATCATTGGTTGGCTTGTCGCCTTGGGCATTGCTGCTCTAGTACGCGGCGTGCTGTCTAAAATCAATCTCAATCAACGTATGAACTCTTCAACAGGTAAAAGCTATGACTTAGAAGGCATCATCTCTAAGATTGTTTTTTGGTTTATTTTCGTTATCGCTATTTCTGGCGCATTAAGTCAGTTAAACCTAAACTCTATATCAGCACCGTTTGCCAACATGGTAAACCAAGTACTCACCTTTATCCCTAATCTTATCGCTGCTATTGCAGTTGGTGTGATCGGTTGGGTTATTGCAACGGTTGCACGTACTGCCATCAATGCTGCACTTTCAAAAACCTCAATGGATGAGCGTTTAAGTGCAAAAGCTGGTGTAAAACCAATGAGCAGCACGATTGCTGACATGGTTTATTGGTTCATTCTATTAGTAGTATTGACCATGGTATTAGGCCAACTAGAGCTTGACGGTTTATTTGCTCCATTAACCAATATGGTTGATAAAATCTTCAGCTTTATCCCTAATATTCTGATTGCTGCTGTAGTATTCGTAGTAGGTTACATCATCGCCAAAGTGGTACGTGGCATCGTAACCAACCTTGTTTCTACTTTCGATGTCCAGAAGCTTGCAACCAAAGCTGGTTTAAGCGAACAGAATAGCTTACCCAACATTGCAGGTTCTTTAGCCTTTCTAGTAGTGATTATTCCAACAATCATTGCTGCTTTAAATGCCCTAAAAATTGATGTAATTGCTCGTCCTGCAACCAACATGTTAAACAAAATCATGGAAGCCTTGCCAAATATCTTTATGGCAATTGCTATCTTGGTTGTGACTTTTTATGTTGTACGTATGGTTGCAAACATCATCAAAGGCTTGCTTGAAAATACGCAAATCAATCAGTTACCTGCCAAAGTTGGTCTTCAACAGACCATGGGTGACAAAAAGGTTTCTGACTTAGTTGGCTATGCCATCGTATTTTTTGCCATGTTATTTGCCTCTATCGCTGCTGCTGACTTATTAGGTTTTGAGCCTATCTCAGCCATTATTGCAATGTTTATTGCTTTCGGTGCCAATATCATCCTAGGCGCAATCATCTTATTCATCGGTTTTTGGCTTGCCAATATCATCGCTGGTGTCGTTGAGCGCTCTGAACAAGGTTCACAGTTCTTAGCAAATATCGTGCGCGTTTTGATCATGGGCTTAGTACTTGCCATGGGTCTAAAAGCGATGGGTATTGCGGATTCTATCGTTAACCTAGCATTTGGTCTAACTTTAGGTGCAGTTGCAGTAGCATTTGCCCTATCGTTTGGTCTAGGTGGTCAAGAAGCAGCAGCACGTTTCTTACGCAAAATGCAGGATAAAATGGACAGAGAACGTGATGAAGCAAAAGCAAAATCTGCTTTGACACCAAGCTCATCGACTCAAGATAAGGTTGCTGCTTCAGTACGTGACAATACGCCAAGTACAGCTACTGATACGTTTGGTAGCAGCACAACCCAAGTAGATAATAATACCATCACACCTAATAACTTAAGCTCTACCGGTGATGTAAATTCTTCTACGGTTGATATCAATCATATTGCAACTGATGATAGTGATATCGATGGTCCTAATAATCTAAGATAATTTATCGTTATTGATTTATTTTATAAAAAAGACAGCTTAGGCTGTCTTTTTTTATGTTTGATAATAAGTAATTTTAGTCAGTATTATTAGGGCGAGATGCACTTGGAATATTTAAGCGTCTTTATGATAGATGATTAGAATCAGCTTTTTTCTTATTATCTTCGGTAATTTCACTAGCGTTACTCTGATTATTTTGCTGTAACTGCTGAACCTTTTTAGTCAGTTGGCGCTCGCGCTGGGTCATGGGATTAACTGGCTGAATCCATAAATCAATATCCATAAAAGCATCTTCAGCCTCTATTATAAAATCTATACCCAATACAATCACATGATGTAGTTCTGCCATTGGTAATCGTGTCGCCACATCTAAAGCAATTTTCGCTAAATTTGGGCATATAGCCGACTTACTATGCTTTCCTTCTGCATCTTGTCCATAAAATATTAGTACATAATGCCGCCCCAAACACTCGTAAGAATGTTGGTGAACGACATAGCCTTGTTGCTGCAACTGCTGCGCTTGCTTGGGATGCTTATATAAAGTGCGAATTAACTCATGACGCGAAAACAATGACTCATCTAATATCTGCTGTTGCCAATGAGAAAAATCTGCCTCACTAGACTTCTCCGATGATTCTTTTTGCTTAAACGCAGCAGGATTTTTATAAACTGTTTCTAACATCTGCATGCTAAGTTGTGACCATAAGACAGTGGCTTGCGCCATATGCTGTTGATACATCTGCTTAGTTGGGCTATTGGTTTTTTGCGCCAGCGACATCGCTATCAATGCCGAGTTAGGCTCATTTTGCAAACCATATTTTATCAATGCATTATCTATCGTAATTGCAGGTGCAAAGAAGTCGGCAACATTTAGAAATCCAGTAATAATATCGTTTTCGGAATTTGTTATATGATCTTTATTATCCTGCTGTGAATGCCCTAAACGATAGTATAAAAATCGCCATAGCTCGCAAGGTATCTGTAATTTATTTAAATGAATATGCCAGTCATGCCAGCCAAATGCTTGTAATGGCTGAATAGATGCACTTGTATCAACGGGCGAACCCTCTACTAAATCACTGTCCGTAAAACTATGGGCTAGACGTTGAACAGGATTTTTTTTGCAGGATTTATTATGAACATCATGTTCATTATCAATATCATTTTGACGTTGGATATCCAAAACCAAGACATCAATACTACGTAACTGGCTGTCTATAGATCTTGATATATGAGTCTTGCGCCATATATTTACAGCATTAAAAGCTGTCCTACCTAGTGCCTCAATATCAGCTGGCAGCATGTCAGTAGGCAAATATATCACCAACTCTACTAAGTTAAGTTCGCCCAGTGGTAGCTGGTACTGAGAATATTGCGCTTGATAGTTACTCTCTACCACTGGCATATCCGGTAAGATAATCTTTAAGATATCTGTTCGTAAATAACAAGCCATTTCATGCATAAGATAGCTTCCATCAGACATTACCATCGTCGAATCACTGGGCACAGTCACCACCTTTTTGTCTGAAAAAAATACGCTATTATAAGCGGCGCAATTGGTTTGCAGCGGATAAATGCAACTGCTACTCCAAGACTATTGGATAAAAAATAAACTACATAATAGCAATTATACATGGTCGCTTTCAGCACAGTGTCTTGTTATGATGATATAAAAGCGGTATTACTCGCGTATTGAAGAATCAATTAATACGCATGCTACTTTACAATATAATTAGCCCATTTATGTATCAAATAACTCTCTGATGATAACAAGGACTTGCCCATCATGAAACGCTTTAAAGAGAAAACAGTCGTCGTAACAGGTGCCGACTCACATATCGGTCGTGCAACTGCCATTCGTTTTGCGAATGAAGGTGCTAATGTCATACTCGTCGGACGCTCGACCGATACATTAAATCAAATCACTGAAGGGTTTCCACAAGACCGTACATGGATTCATACCGACAACTTTTTAACCATTGCTTGTGACATTGGTGTTGAGAGCCAAGTACAAGAGATGATAAAAAGAGTCATCGATAAGTTTGAAACAATCGATATATTGGTGAATAACGCAGCACAAACGACGCAAGGCAGAAATAGTGGGTTATCTACTGAACAGAAGAGTCCAGCTGTTGATGACTATTTAAGTGAAACCTTGTATGTCTGTCAGACGGCGATGCCTTACTTAATACAGAGTAAAGGTAGTATCATTAACGTTCCTTCATTTGCAGCTTGTAGTAGCGATCAGAGTGCAGCAACTTATGATGCTGCCACCTCAGGTATTACTGATTTGACCCGTACGTTGGCTTCGGCACACAGCGCAGACGGCGTGCGCGTTAATGCAGTAAATCCAAGCGTCACTCAGTCTGATATATCAGATGCGATTCAAAACACCGATATTCAAAATACTGATATAACAGATCTTCAAGCAAATATAGATGAATCATCAGATAATAGTCCATTAGGACGCTGTGCCACACCAAACGATATTGCCGCGGTGATTACTTTCTTAGCAAGCGATGATGCTGCCATGATTACTGGTACCAATTTGCCCGTCGATGGCGGTGTAAGCACTTCTAACCGTCAGTTACCTTTATAAGAAGTTTACTTATAAGCAACTTTATAAAGCCTTAATGTGTAAGGGCTCAAGATTAATAAGCGCAAACAAAAAACCCCTGATACTCCATATCAGGGGTTTTTTATAAATATAATCAGCTACTGCTTAAAAAACTACTCCGCTGATTTATTAACGTCCTGTAGCGGCTGCGATAAACGCTCAGGATGTCTTGGAATTACACCTTGATATTGAGCATATATTTTTGGCAAATCGGCTTCGATATCTCCGGTAGGATAGACCAAAGGCATAAAGCGTATCTCTTTGGTATTGTAATCCAGCGCCACTGGCAAGATTGGCACACCGGCACCCACTGCTAAATAATAAAAGCCTGACTTCCAATTTTTGGTGTACTGACGCGTACCTTCTGGCGACAACCCCAAAAACAATGGCTCACCTGTTTTAAATTTATCAATACTCGCTTGTAATACGGAGCCTTTATTACGGCGATCAATCGGAACAATACCTATCCAATGCAGTAATTGTGCAAGGACCGGCACCTTAAATAAGGTGTGTTTGCCCATAATACTGATTTTCAAATCGAGCGCAAACAAACTGGGTATCGCATATACACCATCGATATTTGATGTATGCGGAAGCGCTAGCACCACCGCCTGTGAAATATTTGCTATCTCACCAACGGTGCGCCAGCCTGCCGCTTTTAACAATGCAGACGCAATCACTGGCGCAATCTTGTTGCCGCGTCTAGGAACCAAATTCCCAAGCTGTTTTTTATTGAGACTTGGTAATATTTTAGAGCGTGGCGGCTTAGCACTGTTAGCATTAGAGCGATTAAATAGTTTTGATGTCATAACGGCACCATGTAGTAGAAGATATCCATATAATACCATTAAGCTGGTATCACTAATCTGGATTTTACATGCTTTTGTTATGTTATAGCTTACTCAATCATGACTATAAATAATGCTAAGCGTCCTAAAAATAGCTATGAGATATCAGCTAGATTACCTTTATCTTCTAGCCATATCTTACGATCAGCAGCACGCTTTTTGGCTAGCAGCATATCCATCACACTGTTGGTTAGTACCATGTCATCCATATCCAACTGAACCAGACGTCGAGTATCACGGTTCATGGTTGTTTCACGCAACTGCTCTGCACTCATCTCACCCAAGCCTTTAAAACGTGTGATTTGGGCTTTTTTATTGCCCGGTACATTGGCTAAAATATGCTGAAGCTCGGTCTCATCTAACGCATAATGCACTTCTTTAGCCACATCGACGCGATAGAGTGGCGGCATTGCGACAAATAAATGACCAGCATCGACTAAGGCAGGAAAGTGCTTCACGAATAGCGCACAGATCAAGGTAGCAATATGCAGTCCATCAGAATCGGCATCCGCTAAGATGCATACCTTGTCATAACGTAGCTCAGATAAATCGTCAGATGCCGGATCAACGCCAATAGCAATCGCAATATCATGAATTTCTTGACTTGAGAGCACTGTATCAGATGATACCTCCCAGGTATTTAAAATCTTACCACGTAGAGGGAGTATCGCCTGATAATGACGATCACGTGCTTGCTTCGCACTACCACCCGCAGAATCACCTTCTACCAAAAACAGCTCAGCCCCATCACGCAAATCACCGCGGCAATCTGCCAACTTACCGGGCAATGCAGGTCCCTGAGTGATTTTCTTACGGGCGACTTTTTTAGCAGATTTTAAACGACGCCCTGCTTTATTAATCGCCAGTTCAGCGATTTGCGTACCCATGTCTGCATGCTGGTTTAACCATAGGCTAAAGGCATCTTTTGCCAATGTCTGTACAGCGCCTGCAGCCTCGCGACTAGACAAGCGCTCTTTGGTCTGTCCAGAAAACTGTGGCTCAGAGAACTTCAGAGACAGAATATAGTTCACCCCGTCCCAGACATCTTCTGCGGTTAGCTTCACACTACGTGGTAGCAAATTATGAATATCGCAGAACTCACGCAATGCTTCTAAGATACCCGTGCGTAGTCCATTGACGTGAGTACCGCCCTGAGCTGTCGGAATCAGGTTCACATAGCTTTCTTGAATCGGCGTCCCACCATCAGGCAACCAAGACAAGGCAAAGGTAATGGCAGCTCGTTCGCCCGCTTTCGCATCGTAATTATAATAAAACGGTGCTTCAGGCAATGTCTCAAGACCATCTAATTGTTCGTTTAAATACTCGACCACCCCATCGGTAAACTGCCAAACCACCTTTTCATCATTAATGTCATCAGTGAATTCAATCGTCAGTCCAGCTGCCAAAACCGCTTTGGCTTTCAAATTATGCTTGAGATGCTTTACATTGAATTTTGGCGTATCAAAAAAGCTACCATCTGCCCAAAAGCGTACCCTAGTACCACGTTTGCGCTTATTTGAGCTGACCGCTTCGGTCAACAGCGTGACTGGTGCGCCGTTTTCAAACGCCATATCAAACTGTGTGCTATCACGCCATACCGTAACCTCAACACGCGTTGATAGCGCATTGACGACAGAGATACCCACGCCATGCAAACCACCTGACACCTCATAATTGGAGGTCGAAAACTTCCCTCCTGCATGTAAGCGGGTCAAAATCAGCTCAATACCTGATTGGTTAAATTCAGGATGAATATCCGTTGGCATACCGCGTCCATCATCTTCGACAGACAACGACCCATCACTATGCAATTGAACCTTGATAGTTTTGGCGTAACCACCCAATGCCTCATCGACGGAGTTATCAATAACTTCTTGCGCCAAATGATTTGGGCGCGTGGTATCGGTATACATACCGGGACGACGACGTACTGGCTCAAGACCTTCTAAAACTTCTAACGATTGCGCATTATATTGACTCACAAATGCATCCTTAACTGTTCGCGTGCGTTTAATTCTATTAAACCATTATAACGAAAAATAGCGACATTAACGTTAACAGTCCATCGCTTACGTCATATAATGTCGTCTGTTTAGACCCGTCCTAAATCTTGTAGAATATCTATCACCATTGGCAACTGTTTATCGAAGTCACTAAACCTATGATCGCCACCTGCTTGCACCGTTACCGATGCGCCCTGACTCCGATAAAAAGCTTTAGACAATTCAGAATTTAACAGCTCATCGCCTTTTTTCAGTAGCAAAGCAACTTTATCGGGATAATTTACTGCTAAAAGTTGATGGTCTGCAAACCATTGTAAATCTGAGGGAGTAATATTCCAGCCGCCCGCCGTCGTATGCAGGACTTTATTATTAGGTAACCCATCACTGCTATCTCGATTTGATATCGATGTATTATAAAAACGCTGTAGGGTGATATGAGGCTGAGTGCTAGGGTTTAGCAATAGTGCAGGGCAACCTGTATGATTGCTTACCAAGGTGGAAAAATAGCCCCCTAACGAGCTGCCAATCAGTACGGTTTTATTATCTTTTTTCAGCTCAGTGACCAAATCAGTTAAATAACTAAAGACTTGTTCAGGTGACTGGTTTAGATCAGGACGATATACTTTAATGTCAGAATGGTTTTTTTGGCAATAGCTTTCTAATAATATGCCTTTGGTCGAGTTGGCATCACTGTC
Source organism: Psychrobacter sp. DD43 (assembly GCF_904846555.1). Classification (NCBI taxonomy): domain Bacteria; kingdom Pseudomonadati; phylum Pseudomonadota; class Gammaproteobacteria; order Moraxellales; family Moraxellaceae; genus Psychrobacter; species Psychrobacter sp. DD43. Next base: position 647 of record NZ_CAJHBE010000014.1, on the reverse strand, counting down.
CAGTCCATGGATATAAATCAGGTTCACGTATCATCTCCTTTGTTAATTTTGTTATGATTATCTTATATAGGCTAGTGAAGCTAAGCATAGCACCCGATAGACAAAAATAATAACAATAAAACGGCACACTATTAGACAGCATTTGCGACATAAGAATATTGTTATAGTGATTGTATGCAGGTCAAAGGAATGACGGTAATAGCAATGGAGTCGCCATGAACCAACAGTTTGAGCTGTTTGAGATTGCCAATCCATGTATTGGTGTCTGTCAAAGCAACAAAAAAGGCTATTGCTTTGGTTGCCTGCGCAGTCGAACGGAACGCCAACGATGGCATAATATGACCACAGAGCAACAACGCGAAGTGCTGAGGCTTATCACAGGACGTAAACAACGTATAGAACAAATGAGACAGCGTAAAGATGAACAGTTAGGATTTGATTTTGAAGACACAGTAGAAGCGGGTAAGCTTTTCTAAAAAGCTTATGATAAAACCCCACTATCCAATAAACGCAACCCTTTCCAAAACCGCACACGAAAGAAAACCCCCCAACGAATTAACGTTGGGGGGTTTATCTAGGAATAGAGAGCTGACGATGACCTACTCTCACATGGGCGAACCACACTACCATTGGCGCGACGATGTTTC
>NZ_CAJHBE010000013.1:0-90194 GCF_904846555.1 Psychrobacter sp. DD43 | reverse complement strand
CTGCTTAATACAAAAAAGCCAGATACTCAGGGTATCTGGCTTAGCAAAAACTATCAATCTATTTTAGGACGAGACAAAAGCACAAAAATTACTGCTCAAGCTGTGCCATGACTTCGTCTGAAAAATTGACGTTGCTATAAACTTCTTGCACATCATCGATATCTTCTAACATATCAATCATCTTCATGACTTTTTCGGCATCTGCAACGTTGTCTATTTCAGCACTGGTTGATGGCGACATGGTTACTTCAGCATTGTCAGAGACTAAACCAGCAGCATTAAGCGCGTCTTTAACATGACCGAAATTTTCCCACTCAGTGATAACCAGCAAGCTTTCGCCATCATTTTCGATATCAAGCGCGCCTGCATCTAATGCCACTAGCATAACTTCATCTTCTAAACTTGTGTCATTAAAGCTTATTTCACCGCGTTTATTGAATAGGTAAGCCACAGAGCCAGTAGTACCCAGATTGCCATCATTTTTGGTAAAAGCATGGCGTACTTCACTGACTGTCCGATTGAGATTGTCAGTCATGGTTTCGACTAATACTGCGACGCCGCCGATGCCATAACCTTCATAGCTGACTTCGTCCATATTGTCATTGTCATCACCGCCTGTACCACGAGCTACCGCACGATTGATGGTGTCTCTTGTCATATTGACGGACAGGGCTTTTTCAATAACCGCACGTAGGCGCGGATTCTTATCAGGGTCAGGATCACCTTGCTTGGCAGCAGAAACAATTTCACGAATAATTTTGGTAAATACTTTACCTTTTACCGCATCCTGACGGGCTTTACGGTGTTTGATATTTGCCCATTTTGAATGGCCTGCCATATGACGTCCTTAAGTATTACGAGTGATGTATTGTACAGCTAAAATATTTATTGGTAAAAATTTTTTATAGCTACAGCAGTTTTATTACCTGATTTCGCTGTTAAGCTCAGGTAAGTGATCTGTCGCTAAGTTAACGATTTGTATGTTGTTAATAGCGCTTTTTTGCTACACTGCTATGTTCTGGCTTTTGACCCGCTGTCGATTATTTTCGTAGTGACGGATAGCAGCCGATAACCACATTACTTTCAATATTATAAACCACTTTCACGTATTTTGACCAATCTTAGCTTACGCATATACGCCTAAGCTGTCCGGTTTTAGATATCCATTGATCCTATGATTTGATTGACTTTATGAAGCAGCCGAATACCGAAGCCGTTACTCATTTGCGTAACCGCATTCATATTATTATTGAAGGTACAGATACTCGTTTGGGTAAGCTGTTTGATATTGTATTGTTGATCGCGATTTTGGCCAGTGTGGCGGTCGTGATGCTCGATAGTGTGCTCTATATGCGCTTGCAGTATGGCACGCTGTTTTTATATGCAGAATGGTTTTTTACTATTTTGTTTACGATTGAGTATATGCTCAGGTTGTTCTCAGCACCCAATCGTTTTCGTTACGTGTTTAGTTTTTTTGGGATAGTGGATTTATTGTCCGTACTACCGAGCTACTTAAGCTTAATGTTTGTGGGCGTACAGTACTTACTTGTCATTCGTATCTTACGTATTTTGCGTATCTTTCGGGTACTTAAGCTTGAAGCCTATATGCAACAAGCAGGGTTTTTGGCGTCTGCGCTTAGAACCAGTCAGCAAAAAATCACGGTATTTTTCTTGTCACTGGTGTTACTGGTCACCATTTTTGGCTCGATTATCTATGTCGTAGAAGGACCAGAAAACGGCTTTACCAGTATTCCGCTATCTATCTATTGGGCAGTTGTTACCATGACGACGGTTGGTTACGGAGACATGTCACCAAAAACACCTTTAGGGCAAGCCATTGCAACCATGGTCATGATTACAGGTTATTCAATCATTGCTGTACCGACAGGGATTTTCACTTCAGAGCTTGCACGTAATATGCGCCCGCAGCTCAATCCTGTCACGTGTCCGAACTGTGGTAAATTTGGTCACGCAGTAGGTGCGGATTTTTGTGACCGCTGTGGACATGCCTTGCATGTATAACCAATACTAAAACTTGTCCTATATATTTATAGCCATTTAACGCTCTAAAAACCTATATATTCATGTACCAGTGGCGACAAATCTATCGTCACTCCTAGATTGACTAGGTTCCAGTATTGTCCTGATATAGTACGGTCGAGCATCATCGTAGAGGCTGATGGTTGAAACTGTCCAAAGTATTTCAAAGAAGTGCGCATTTGGGCAATGGCTTCATGATGGGTTTGACTGCTTGCAAAATCAAAATCACCGTCTTGATAGGGTTTGATAGATAAGGGTTTCAGCCCAATCTCTAACCATTTTCCATAAAACTCGCCCGGTACGATTTTATCGTCTTCACGGCGTATATCCAGAGCAACCAAATCTTGCTCAAGCGCAGTGACATCACCTTTTAAGGCATGCTTGGCAAATCGGCGAAATAATTGAACTTCGCTGTCGCTATAGCTACGAATCCCGCCAAAATCATAGGCAACTACACTGCCATCATCACGGAACGCAAAGTTGCCCGGATGAGGGTCGCAGTGCATTCGATATAACCCAAACAGCTGCCCTGCGGTAAAATGAAACAAGCGCACTGCGATTTTCTGCTTAATATCATTATCCCACATTGCTGCCACTGTCAAGGTTTCGCCGCTCTCTTCTGTCAAGGTCAAGATTCTTTTAGAAGAGTGACTGCTAATCACTTTTGGGATAATGAGACCCGTATCTTCGGCATGAAAAGCGCCGAATACCCGCAGATTATGCGCCTCTTTAATATAATCAAGTTCATCATGTAAGCTTTGGCGAATTTCGTGAAATAACTGCTCTTGCAATTGCTTACTCATATTGAGCACGCCAGCGATTTTTAGTGCCATACGCACTTGTTTTAGGTCGCTATCACAATTTTTGTCGACATCAGGGTATTGCACCTTAACCACAACCCTTTGCCCAGATGGTAAAATTGCGCGATGTACCTGTCCGATGGAAGCTGCAGCAAATGGCATTTCTTCGAATTCAGTAAACAATTCATGAATAGGTGCTTTCAGCTCACGTTCAACTTGTGTGCGTATCTGCGCATAGGGCATCGCCGGTGCATCTTTCTGCAGTTTCTCTAATGCGGTTGCAACTTCAGGTGGAAACACATCTTTATACTGCGATGCAATTTGACCTACCTTCATGACCGCACCTTTCATCTCACCTAAAGTTTCAGCGATTTGAATACCGACATCTTGCATCAATTCTGAGCGCGCTTGTAGGCGTTTTTCTTCGTCACTTGAGAGATGCTTTAGTGAGTTTTTAGCTGCTTTTCCGGCAATACTTGCTGTCATACCAGCGAGTTTCATAAAGCGCGTTCCGGACGATTTTGCCATGCCTATCACCATATAGTGGGTTGTTTTCTAAACCCTCATATTATTATTTTAATTACATAAATGCTGTTTGACTACTGTGCCAAAAGTATCGCCATGACGATTTTTGTACTATTTGTCGCAGTAATTTTTATCATGTTTTTAGCAGTATTATGCATATAAAAATTTCAACGCCAACAAACTACTTATTCAATGTTATAGCATAAGTATGGGTCAGCCAATAATCCAATGCCATATGATAACCCAGCTGCCCCAAACCACAAATCACGCCAACGGCTACATCACATAAATAAGAGTGCTCTCGAAACGACTCGCGGGCGTGGACATTGGATAAATGTACCTCTATAAATGGCTTTTGAGTGGCAAGTAGGGCATCGCGTATCGCAACCGAGGTATGAGTAAAGGCAGCAGGATTAATAATTATTGCATCGACCTGCGCACTTGCCTCTGCTAATAGACCGTAATGCTGGATATCATCGACCAGCTTGCCTTCGTGATTAGACTGACTGCAAATCAGCTCAATACCATGTGCTGCTGCGCGCTCGGTTAAGGCGCTCTCAATGTCAGCAAGGGTCATATGACCGTAAATATCAGGCTCACGTTTGCCGAGTAGATTTAGATTCACACCATTAATCAATAATAGTTTATGAGTAAGGGTTTTATTGGCTTTTTGATGGGATGCAGTGGTGGTCGTTGCTGATTGAGATGAGGTGGTCATAATGGTCTCTATGAATAGCAATGAATATCTTTATATAAATTTTTGGTGAATATAAGCGTACTACAATAACAGATTTTAGAGAACATAGCGTGCTCTATCCCTTTATATTAACAGCTTGCGAGCTAAGTTATAAAAAAATAATTCTAAAAGACCGTTCAAGTTCCAAAAATCATATTAAAAGTCTTTGTGTTGCTAAAAAGCCGTGCTATGATATTTTTTACACAACAAACATTACATGTTTGTTGCTAATTCTAGTTTATTTGATGATTAATGCTTTTTTTGTAAAGCGGTTTTGGTTTTTGCCAAAGACTAGAGGCAGTAAAATGACTATATGCTAAATATTAAAAGCTATTATGAATCTTTTAGATTTCGCTAATATTATATCGGATAGTCACTCTTAAGTTTTGATTTCATAATTTTAGTACCCGTTTATATGCAATGATGCAAAGGAATTTGGGACTAAGTAAACTTTTTAGGAAGTAATATTATGTCAGCTCGCGAACAAGGTATCGTTAAGTGGTTTAATGACTCAAAAGGCTTTGGTTTCATTCAACGTGACAGCGGAGAAGATATTTTTGTGCATTTCCGCGCGATACAAGGTGATGGTTATCGCTCTTTAAAAGACGGCGAAAAAGTTGAGTTCAGTGTGGTAGAAGGTGATAAAGGTCTACAAGCTGAAGAAGTCAGAAAAGTAGAAGAGTAATCGCGACAGTCATTCTTATAGTTTAGCTATAATGTCTGTACAAACTACTGATATACTGCTGAGTCAAGTCCGTCCTGTCTTACTTATGTTGATTTTAACGCAGCATATTGGGTAAGCATCGACATAGGGCTTGGCTTTTTTATGCTTATCAGTTTTATACAGCTTCGCCTGCTGGCCAATGTTTAATGCAAACAGCTAAGCCTTATGGCCGCTCATTTATTTATGATATACAAGCGATTTATATAAAAGGATATTTTTTTGAGTAACTTTACGACGTTTACGGATTTGCCACTTTCAGCAGCGACCTTGCGTGCAGTAAGTGACTTAGGTTTTACTGAATTGACGCCTATTCAAGCAAAGATACTGCCGCATACGTTGGCAAATCAAGATGCAATTGGACAGGCACAGACGGGTACGGGCAAAACGGCCACGTTCTTATTGACGATTATGGAGGCGTTACTCAAACGTCCGTTTGCCGCTGATGAAGAGCGTCATTTAGGTGAGCCACGTGCCGTCGTCATGGCACCAACCCGTGAGCTTGCTCAGCAAATATTTGATGACTGTATCGCCTTGACCAAATATACCGCTTTGCATAGCGTTTGCATTATGGGGGGTACCAATTATGAAACCCAACAGCATGAGCTTGAGCGCCAATATGTCGATATCTTGATTGCCACACCTGGTCGCTTGATTGATTTGATGCACAAAGGCATGGTCTATTTAGACCGCGTAGAGGTGCTAGTATTAGACGAAGCAGACCGCATGCTCGATATGGGGTTTATACCCGATATCAAACGCTTAGTCGGTCGCATGCCGCCTAATACCGACCGTCAAAGTTTATTGTTTTCTGCTACCTTTAACCAAGATGTGATGGGTTTGGCTTATCGCTGGTTACATGAGCCAGAGTTTGTTGAGATTGAGCCTGAGCATAAAACCAGTGAGCTGGTAGACCAACATTTTTATCTCTTAACCGAAGATCAGAAGCTAGAAGCGGTTGAGCGTATTATCACGGATAGTACGGTAGAAAAGGTCATTATTTTTGCCAATCGTAAAGACCAAGTAAAGCGCCTATATCATAAGCTGCGTCAGGGACATAAAATTGTCATGTTATCAGGCGATGTGATTCAGCAAAAACGCGAGAAATATTTACAGCGCTTTAAAGACGGGCATGCCTCTGTTTTGGTTGCGACGGATGTAGCAGGGCGCGGTATTCATGTTGATGATGTCAGTCATGTGATTAATTATACCTTACCAGATCAGCCAGATGACTATGTACACCGTATAGGTCGTACTGGGCGCGCCGGGCAAACCGGTATTAGTATTAGCTTTGTCAGCGAAGATGATGCCTTTAATATACCGGCATTAGAGAAGCATTTGGATACGAAGTTTAAGCTTGAGCAGTGGCAGCCTTAATAAGATTTTTTAATTAAGCTCTAAAGTCTTTAAACAGTAAAAAGCCCTTAATAAATCATTAAGGGCTTTTTTATGCATGTAATATTGGTTATAACATTAAGCAATTATCATTGATTAGTAATGCTATTCCATCGTCACCGAGTCATTATTCATATTGTGCATACTGTGATCCATTTGGCTCATATCATGGTGAGTCGTATTATCCGTATCAGTCATCATCATAGTATCACCATGCGCCATGCCCATGCTATGACCGCCGCCATGGTCACCATGCATACTGGACATGGCGATAGGAACGAAGACCACAGCCAAACCTGATAATACCATAACAGCACCATTAAGCTGTCTTAAGCGAAAACGTCCAATCTTATCCCGTAACCAACCAACGGTCTCATGAGTAGCGACTAACATCGGTACGGTTCCTAAGCCAAAGACGAACATCAAGGCAGCACCGCTGAGAGGATTGTGCGCGACCACAGCGATAAGTAGGGCGCCATAGACTAAGCCACAAGGTAAGAATCCCCATAGAAGGCCGGCAGACAATGCTCGCGGGAAAGTATTGAGTGGAAATACTTTTTGACGAATAGGGCTTAGGTATTGCCAAAATCGCATACCAAAACGCTCAAGTCTCTTTAAAAATGGTGCACCAAGCATGGTCATGCCGACGAACACCAATACCAAACCAAGCAAAATACGTGGTGCACTATTGCCTTGCATCAACGGTTGTAATACGGCAGTACCTAACAGTCCTGCGATCAAACCCAAAAATGCGTAGCTGGTTAAGCGACCGAAATGATAGGTCGCCACCAATGCACGGCGCTTGGCGGGGCTGACATCCTTCATCGACAGACCAAAGGCAGTTACTAAGCCGCCACACATACCTAAGCAATGCGGTGAACCAAAAAAACCCATTAATAATGCCGCAACGAGTAAAGCTGTGGTCATGGGAAGGTACTCCTAAAAATGGTAAAAAGCGTACCGACTTACCACTGTCTTATGCAGATAGAATAAGTGGGTAACGCATTAGTAAAATAGCCCAAGGCTATGTTTTTGAGTTCTTGTCTGTATCAGAGAGAGGAGGGGCGACAATATGCGCATTATTTAGCTTATTAGATTCTTTTTCAATCGAAGTAGTAGCGCTCACTTCTTTTACTTCTTGAATAGGTGTTACATTTTCCTGAGCTTGTATAACTTGTCGACGTTCTTGACGATCATCTAAAATAATGCGCTGTGAGGCGTTATCCAAATCCTCGAATTGATTGGATTTGACCGCATAACGTACTGCCCAAATCGCGACCACAAACAGCATGAGACTTAATGGAATTAGTAAAAATATACTGAGCATGGCACATCTCTTTAATCGCAGTTTCTTTTACTATTATACACCTGTTGCCAGTGAGATGGTTGACCTGTAAGGATAAAGGGAAAAAGGTAGATAATTATGAGGGTATGTTTCTAAAATTGAGGTATAGACTCTAGTCGTCAGCAGTTTTGGCAACTTTACCTCTTGGAGTCAACAGCTGCTGCGACGTCACTTCTTTAGCTTGGCGACAATTTGCTTGAGGTCGTATCACATCGCGTAAATAGGCAGCAACCTCATAAACCGCCCGCCTAGAATGGCTTAAGTTTTGTGCTGGTTCCATCCAGTCACGTATGACGGGTAAGGGGGCATTAATCGCCGTGCTATTGATACCGTTTAAGGCAAATTGTCTGCGAGCACGTGCCATATGGTAGCTGTCGGTGATGAGATAGACATGATGCAGAGGGATACGTTTTGCCGTAAATCGCGCATTTTCGCAAGTATTCATACTGGCGTTTTCGCTGATCAAACCATCGATACCATGCTCAATCAGCCATTGACCGAGCCAAGGCGCTTCAGCACCACTGAGTACAATGGGCAGAGGAAGGTCGTGATAGGCTGTAGCGGCAGCACGGGCGCGATTAAGGCTATAGCGATTGAGGATAATTTGATTATTATTATCATTGGTCAGACCGCCACCCAATACCACATAAGCGGTAGGCGGCGAGCTCATAGCAACAGGTGGCATTTTTGGTAATGGTAGATGAGCCAATATATAGACTACTGCTTGAGAAAATAGCGGCGTGAATAAACTGATGAGGACTAAAATAACTGTCGTTGCACCCAGCAAAAACGTGGCATTGATAATACGAAACAGCTTGATCATACGCTCAGCTGAACGTAAATAATGTCGCCATAGGCGATTAGACCATGACTGCTTAGACCACATGCTCATCGTATCCAATGGAGCCATCGGCATTTACCCATACTGGCTCACGCGACAGTTGAATCGCAAATTTCTTATAGACAGTATCTATAATATATTTTTGAGCAGCGGCGACATCTTGTTTGGTAGCAATATACGGCGCGTGATTGGTCAATACTAGCGCTTGCTGCTGATGGGTAAAAATAGGCTCTATACCGCCGCCTTTTAGACCCGCTTGTTCGATAAGCCAGCCGGCTGCCACTTTAGTCATTGCGTCAGGCATTGGGTAGCCAACGATAGCCGGATAAGATGATTGCAGCGTAGCAAATTGATCTTGAGGGACAATAGGATTTTGAAAAAAACTGCCGCAATTTGGTAATTGCTTCGGGTCAGGCAGCTTTTGCTGACGAATCTCAATGATGGCATGCATTACGTCAGCGGGCATCGGTTTGGTGCGACCTTGCTGTGTCGCATAGCTCTGTGCGACGGTCTGTACATCGCCATAGCTTGCCAGCACCTTTGTCGCATCAGTATGCAATCTAAAACCCACACGGCTGATTAGCCACGTATTCGGCTGACGTTTAAATATACTATCACGGTAGCCAAACTCGCAGTCGACCGCGGTCAAATCATGCCACGTTTGACTTGGCAGATGGTAAGCACGTACAGACTGTAAGCAGTCTTCTAGCTGAACACCATAAGCGCCAATATTTTGTATGGGAGCGGCGCCCGTAAGACCAGGTATGAGTGCAAGGTTTTCGAGTCCATACCAGCCTTGAGCGACCGTATGTACCACCAAGTCGTGCCAGTTTTCACCTGCCATTACCTCGATATCGACATGAAAGTCTGTTTGCGCTGTCACCTGTATACCACGCATTTGTGGTCGTAAGACAATCGCATTGAGCTTTGCTGGTAGTAGCACATTGCTACCACCGGACAAGACAAATAATGGCTTTCTATGTTGAGTATCTTGCTCATAATATGCCATAAACTCATCAAGTTGCACCTCATCCGTTAAGGTAACTACAGAGTCAGCCATACATGCCAAAGCCATGGTATTGCTATGAGACAAATCAGCTACGTCATCAGATAGAGTATGTGGTGCACTGGGTTTAGAGCATAAAGCTGAAGTCATAACATAGCCTATGGGGCAAGTAAACAAAAAGTCATATGGTATTTATTATAAAGGATGCTAGGTATAAAGGTAGCAAAAATATAGCGCCTTATGATTACTATATCTTCCAGCTTTCAATCCAAGCTTGTGCACTTGATTCGATACGCTCGATTACCTCTTCAAAAGCATCGCCATCACCAGTGTATGGGTCTGGCACATCATCACCGCCGTAAGTGGGATCTTCCTCACTAAATAAAGCCAATTTGGCTAATTTTTTATCGGTATTTGTTATACCGTTTTTAATACTCTGCAAGTCTGCTAAATTTTGTGCATCCATCGCTAAGATTAAATCAAAATCGCGAAAGTCATCAGCACTGACTTGGCGCGCGACCAATTTATTGATGTTGTAACCATGAGCTTTAGCGTGACGCTGCGCGCGCTCATCAGGTGCATGCCCAATATGCCAATCCCCAGTGCCTGCCGAATCTACCTTCATCGACAACCCTGCAATCGCTGCTTGCTGACGAAAAATCTCTTCAGCAGTTGGTGAACGGCAGATATTCCCCAAACAGACCAATAATACAGATGACGGAGTAGACGCTTTGATGGGCATATGATGACCTTTTGTCGCAATAAAAAAACATGCTATCAAAATCAACATTAGAAATGTGATTTATAAGCATGCTATAGAGTGTAAGTTAATGGGTGATAGCGTAACGGTTAATACCTTGAATGGCAAGGGCAGAGAGTAAACAATAGGGTCAGCAGTTCATGCATACCCGCTAGCCGTATTATTACTTAAGATGAGGCGATGTTATTGCTGATCTTACCAACAGAGCTAATCTTGATTGCTTTTAAAGCGATGTAAATCACGGCGCTCTTTTTTATTGGGTTTGTTGTCTGGACGGGCAAGGTTGGCAAGTTTACGCTGCTCAGCATAATAGGCACGGCGAGCGATGCTTTCTTCGGTTTCTGAATACAATACTTCAGCTGCTGTTGCGTTACCGCGTTGCGCCGTTAGTGCTTCAACAACGACTGTCTTTTCAGTCATGGCAGTGGCTGATCCTTGACGAATCTGCAATTCATCGCCAACAGTAATCTCTTTACTGGTCTTTGCGCGGCTACCTGCATAATGTACGCGCCCGCTTTCAATGGCTTCTTTGGCAAGAGTGCGAGTGCGGTAAAAGCGTGCAGACCATAACCATTTATCAAGACGCATACGAACAGCATCAGGATTGCTATGACTGGGCTGATTGTGGTTTTTATTATGTTTACTCATCAAAACCTCATAGATATCAATAACGTAAGATTATAATGGTGGTATTTTTAATAATTAAAAGAGCAGTAAGCGATTAACATCGTTTTTGTCATTGAAGTTATTGACAACACTGCTGTTCACAGGGGATGCCGTCATGGTTATTATCCATTTTTGTATTAGGACAGTGCTATAAGATTTAAGTGGCTTTTGTGCATTATGTCATTTGGGATTAATGCTTTCGGCCACTGATAAATTGATAGTCTACGTTTATTTTTATTTCAAAAACAACTGATAACCAACATTATCATTAAGCATGGTGCAGTCGTAACCGATATCGAGCAGCGCATCTTGTAGCTGGCGAGAGTTACCCTCAGAAGCTTGTAAACCGACCAATACTCGACCTTCAGCAGCGCCATGATTGCGATAATGAAACAAGGTAATATTAAAGTCGTCACCCAATTTTTCTAAAAAGGTCAATAAAGCACCTGGACGTTCTGGGAAAGTGACTTGTAATAACTGCTCATTTTCAACATGAGCATGGCCACCAATCAGATGACGGATATGGGATTTGGCGACATCGTCATCGGTCAAGTCGTGTGCTGTATAGCCATCAGCTACCAATTGCGTACGGATGGTTTGACGCTCTTTGTCACCTTCTTTTAATGCAATCCCAACGAATATCGCCGCAGGTTCCATAGAATCAGGTGATTTCTTACTATCAGCACGGTAATTAAACTCAGTAATATTACGACCGTGTAGACTACGACAGAAGTTTAAGAAAGCGCCAGTCTGCTCAGGGATCGTTACGCCAAAGATAGCTTCTTTTTTCTCACCAATCTCAGTACGCTCAGCGATGTAGCGCAAGCGATCAAAATTCATATTAGCACCGCAAATGATGGCGACGCAGTTTTTGCCTTGTAGGTTATGAGCCTCGATGTATTTTTTCATACCAGCAACTGGCAGCGCGCCAGCAGGCTCAACGATACTGCGGTTCTCTTCAAAGATATCTTTGACAGCAGCGCAAACTTCATCATTGGTACAAGTGACGACTTTAGGATCGACGACAGGACCGGACTTATCACTCTTCTGCATACGAACAATATCAAACGGTAATTCGCCGATTTGGGCAACTGCCACACCATCGACGAACAGTCCTACTTGTTCAAGTTTGACTCGCTCATTGGCTTCAAGCGCCGCTTTTAGTGACGCTGATTGGTCGGCTTCTACAGCAATGACTTTGACATGCGGGGCAACTTCGCCCAAAAATGCAGCGACGCCAGAAATCAGACCACCACCACCAACTGCTACAAAAACGTAATCCATATTGCGCCATTGCTGGGTGAGCTCAAGCCCGATGGTGCCTTGTCCGGCAATCACCAGCTCATCATCATATGGTGGGATAAAAGTCAAACCTTCACGCTCAGCGCGATCAATGGCATAACGGTTGGCTTCATCAAAGCTATCACCGTACAAGTCGACATTGCCGCCAAGCGCTCTGACGGCATCTACTTTGATATCAGGAGTAGTGGTTGGCATAACGATAATGTTATTAAGAGCAAGTTTACGAGCAGAATAGGCAACCCCTTGGGCATGGTTGCCCGCCGATGCGCAAATCACGCCACGTGCTTTTTGCTCATCATTTAATTGGCTAATGCGATTATAAGCGCCGCGCAGTTTAAAGGACTTTACCGGTTGCAGGTCTTCACGTTTAAAACGAATGTCATTAGTAAAACGTTGGGTCAGTTTGGGTGCCGCTTCAAGTGGTGTTTGAATAGCAACGTCATAGACGGTGGCTTGCAAGATGGCTCGTACCCAATGTGACAGCATAATGATTCCTAAACTAGAGTATGTATGAAAAAGTGCGGTGAATTATAAGTAAACAAGCAAGTCGCTATCAGCGACAAAAAATGCAGAGAATGATAAAAATCAAATAGATTAGCCTATGCTGATTTTAAACATGTTGCAAGACACAATTACAGTTTTTGCGGCGGTTTGGTCATTGATGTTTATTAAGTCAAAGAAAATTATCAACAAAACCAGTTTTTTTGCTTATTTATCCAAAAAAGCTTGAGTCATTTCCATATGTCTGTATTATTGGACATATGGAAATGACTCAAGCTATCATAAGTTTTGCCGCCCTCTCACAAGAAACTCGTTTAAAGGCATTTCGACTGCTGGTCAGTCACGAGCCTTTAGGATTACCTGCGGGTGAAATTGCGCGCCAATTGTCTGTGCCGCACAATACAATGTCAACGCACTTAGCTGTGCTGGCACGAGCAGGATGGGTGATATCAGAGCGCCAAAGTCGCCAGATTATCTACCGTGCTTCTTTATCACATATGCAGACCGTCATTGAGTTTTTATTACAAGATTGCTGCTCTGGACATCCAGAGCTGTGTGCGGCTCTTGTTAATAATTTAAATGGCTGTTCAACCGATAGTCGCGGTGGCATTAATGAGCTGGATGATGTTAAAAACCACCCCCATTGTTAAACTGCTATCAATCAAAAACGTCCCAATTCTATATTCATAAAAAATAGGTGAGATTACTATGACATCTTTGATTTTTCACAACCCAAAATGCGGTACTTCTCGTAACACTTTAGCCATTATGCAAGCGTCAGGGGATAATCCAGAGGTGATTGAATACCTTAAAACACCGCCGAGTCGCGAGTATTTGGTTGAGCTGTTGGCAAAAATGGCTCTCTCACCACGAGAGCTGTTACGCAGTAAAGAATCGATTAATGATGAGCTGGGTCTAGACAACCTTGCCGTATCTGATGATGAGATTATCGATGCCATGATTGACCATCCTATCTTAATCAATCGTCCTATTGTAGTCACAGATAAGGGCGCGGCGTTGTGCCGACCGTCGGAGCGAGTGTTTACATTATTAGCCAATCCGGTCAGTAGTTTTACTAAAGAAGATGGAGAGACTGTTTATGACGTTAAAGGTTGATACAAAAAGCGCCGCAACAGTTTCAGAGACTATTGATTTGGATGAAAGTGGTCTTGACAAGGTAAATATGGATGATTTGCCTAATATTGATACAAGTCTTATTCATCCTATTGATATTGAGTCTTTAATAGGCGCAAATGACCCACGCCATGCGCCAAAAATACTGGTGTTATACGGCTCATTGCGCACGCGTTCCTTTTCAAAGCTAGCAGCCGAGGAGGCGAGTCGTCTATTGCGCTGGTATGGTTGTGAGGTGAAGATGTTTGATCCATCTGGCTTGCCATTACCGGATGCTGTTGATGCAGATCATCCTAAAGTGCAAGAGCTGCGTGAGCTTGCGCAGTGGTCAGAGGGTATGCTGTGGGTCAGTCCCGAACGTCACGGAAGTATGACCAGTATCATGAAAGCGCAAATCGATTGGATCCCGCTGTCATTGGGCGGCGTCCGACCAACTCAAGGCAAGACTTTAGCGATAATGCAAGTCAGTGGAGGTAGTCAAAGCTTTAATACGGTCAATCAGCTGCGTATTCTTGGGCGCTGGATGCGCATGATTACTATCCCAAATCAGTCGTCTATTCCAAAAGCCTTTTTGGAATTTAACGATGATAATCGCATGGATAAGTCGCCTTTATATCTGCGCCTTGTTGATGTTTGTGAGGAGTTAGTGAAGTTTACGTGGCTCACTCGTGGACGCTCAGCCTATCTGACTGATCGCTATTCTGAACGGGTTGAAAGTGCTGAAGAAGTATCAAAACGCGTCAATCAAAAATCGATTTAATTTTTAATTCTAAATTGACCTAATATCGATTCGATACTTATTCAATAAAATAGGCTAAATCAAGTAGGCTGTATGAAGCCTACTTGAATAAATGTCACTAAGTTTTCTTAAGTAAGTCTGCTTAAGTAAGGTAGTTCATGCTCGCATTGATTATTTTTATCGTTACTTTAGGGCTAGTAATATGGCAACCTAAAGGTTTGGGCATTGGTTGGAGTGCGATGGGCGGGGCGTTGGTCGCCCTAGCTTTTGGTGTGGTGCAATTATCTGATGTCGGTGTCGTGTGGGACATCGTTTGGGATGCTACCTTTACCTTTGTCGCCCTGATTATCATCTCTCTTATCTTAGATAAGGCTGGGTTTTTTACTTGGGCAGCCCTGCATGTAGCGAGATTGGGTAATGGACAAGGGCGTCTATTGTTCCCTATGATTGTGATATTAGGCGCTTTTATTTCTGCGTTTTTTGCCAATGATGGGGCGGCATTATTACTGACCCCGATTGTGATTGCGATTTTATTACGGTTAAATTTTTCGCCGCCATCTGCTTTGGCATTTATCATAGCGACTGGTTTTATTGCTGATACTGCAAGTTTGCCATTGGTCACATCTAACCTCGTTAATATCGTTAGTGCTAACTACTTTGATATTGGTTTTGGACGTTATGCTTTGGTTATGGTACCAGTCAATATTGTCTCTGTACTAGCGACGCTAGTGGTGCTATGGATATTTTATGCACGCCACATTCCAATACACTACTCAATGGCTAACCTTAGCACGCCTGAGTCAGCGATTGAAGACACCTTGGTTTTCAAAGCCGCTTTTCCGCTACTGGCTTTGCTGCTTGTCGCTTATTTTGCGACAGAGCCGCTCGGTATTCCTATCTCGCTCGTGACTGGCGCAGCAGCCTTACTACTTATGGCGATTGCAGGGCGATTTTGGCAAGGCGGTCGTGGGGCGGTGATGTCCGTGCCTGAAATTGTGCGTAGAGCACCTTGGCAGATTGTTTTATTTTCTATCGGCATGTACTTGGTTGTTTATGGTTTGGGCAATGCAGGATTAACTGCTTATGGTGCTCAAATCCTAAATTGGTTAGGACAACAAGGAACCCTAATAGCAACCTTGGGCACAGGATTCCTCTCTGCTATCGTGGCATCTATTATGAATAACATGCCCTCTACCTTGATAGGCGCACTAGCGATTGATAGCGCCCAAGTACCGACCGCCACTCGTGAGCTGATGATTTATGCCAATGTCATTGGCAATGATTTAGGACCCAAATTTACGCCTATGGGCAGTCTTGCGACTTTACTATGGCTGCATGTATTGGCAGAAAAAGATTATAAAATCAGCTGGGGGCAGTATATGAAGATTGGTTTGATTATCACCCCGCCAGTGTTATTAGTCACCTTATTAGCTTTAGTATTTTGGTTGCCCTATTTGTCTTAGTCGTAAAAATTAACGTCATATCTTATTATTAGAGGTGCTATTACGCTGACATCTATCAAAGTCATCGGTTATAATAGCGGCGCATTTTACCTCTTTTACCCTTTACTTTTTTTAAAGCGATACGTTTATTTTGCCAAGGACTTATGATGAGTGATCAGCAAGCACAAAAGCAAGCCGCCGCCCGCGCCGCCCTACGCTATATCGAAGATGATATGATACTTGGCGTAGGGACAGGAAGTACAGTGAACTGTCTGATTGAGTTATTACCAACAGTAAAGCTGGCTGGCGCAGTTGCAAGCTCGCAGGTGACAGAAGATAGATTGCGCGCACTTGGTATCGAGATTATTGACTTAAATTTTGCCGGTCAGCTCGATGTATATATTGATGGTGCTGATGAAGTAAACGCGCATTTGCAACTGATTAAAGGTGGCGGCGGTGCGCTCACGCGTGAAAAAATCGTTGCTGCTGCATCGAACAAATTTGTTTGTATGGTTGACGCTAGTAAATGTGTTGAGATACTAGGACGTGAGTTCCCGGTGCCGATAGAGGTGTTGCCACAAGCCCGTTCATATGTGGCGCGCGAGTTGGCCAAAATGGGCGGTGAGCCTGTTTATCGTGAAGACTTTGTCACCGATTATGGCAATGTGATTTTGGATACTTATGATTTGGATGTCAGTAATCCAATAGCACTTGAACAGCAGCTTAATAATATCGTCGGTGTGGTCTGTAATGGTATCTTTGCTGCTAATCAAGCCGATGTGTTGTTAAAAGCCAGCAGTAATGGGGTTGAAGTACTGACTCGATAATCAATAAGCGCTTGTCTATTAGACACTAACTTGGTTATCACATATTAAAAAAGGCAGAGCACAAGTTATGTGCTCTGCCTTTTTAATATCTATGATTGTATAAATAGCTTTTGAAAAATAGTATCTATATTTTGATTTTGTCTTTTAGCAAAAACTCCATCAAGGCTTTTTGCGCATGTAAGCGGTTTTCAGCTTCATCCCATACCACTGAGCGTGGGTCATCTAACATATCATGAGAGATCTCCTCACCACGATGCGCTGGCAAACAGTGCATAAAGACTACTTCAGAATCGGCTTTATCTAGCAGTGATGGTGTCACTTGATAAGAGGAAAAACGACGCGCACGCGTGTTTTGTTCAGACTCTTGTCCCATGCTTGCCCACACATCAGTGACAATTAAGTGAGAGTCTTTTGCCGCTTCTTGTACGTTTTCAACGATACTCACGCAATGTGAGAAGCGTTTCATCAGCTCAGGGTCAGGCTCAAAGCCATAAGGCGCTGCTACTCGTAGCTCAAAGCCAAACTGATTGGCAGCTTGCATGTAGGATGCACACATATTGTTGCCATCACCGACCCAAGTGACGATTTTATTTTCGATACTACCGCGATGCTCGTAATAAGTTTGCATATCAGCCAACAACTGGCAGGGATGAAATTCATCCGTTAAGGCATTAATGATTGGTACGCTTGAGTATTTTGCAAAGGTTTCGACTTTTTCGTGACCAAAGGTACGAATCATAATGATATCGACCATGCTAGAGATAACGCGCGCGGAATCCTCAATTGGCTCACCGCGTCCAAGTTGGGTATCATTTGGCGATAAGAAGATAGCGCTACCACCAAACTGTCCCATGCCGGTTTCGAACGAGATACGCGTGCGGGTGGATGACTTCTCAAATATCATACCGAGCGTACGACCAACAAAGGGCTGGTATATCTCGCCTGCATGTTGCATATGACGCAATTCGCTGGCGCGTTTGATAAGATTTTCTAGTTCTTGTTTGGTTAAATCAGATAAGGTCAAAAAATGGCGCAAACTCATAGCAATCCTAGCAGTCGAACAAAGTCAATGAAAATGATACGTTATCAGCCGGCAATTATATCGCGTCAATGCGTATACTGGAATGACAACAAACTTTTAGTATAGCGCAATTACTCTCAATGTAAATGTCCAATTTGCCATGATTTATCAGTCATGCAAACCTGCATTCGATGAGACATTATCTGACATGGCGATTACATCTGTATACGATTTGGGCGTACGCTTAGACGACACAGTAGCTCATAGCCAATCGTATCAGCATGGGTGGCAACTTCATCAACATGCGGTGCATCACCCCATAGTATGACCTTGCTATTTAAAGCGCTACTCTCTGGTACAGCGCTCACATCGATGACAATCATATCCATTGCGACACGCCCAATCACTGCACATGAGTAACGTTGCTGATTTACGGCGTCAATGACTGAAACATAAGCATCCTCATTGACAACGCGGGGATATCCATCACCATAACCAATACTAACGAGAGCCGTTTTAACATCTTGCTGGGCTATCCAGCGGCTGCCATAACCGATGGCGTCGCCAGCTTGTACGGTCTGCAAGGCAATAATTTGTGCGCTAAATTCCATGGCTGGCTGCAAATTTAGCGTATACGCGCTTTGGTCGATGACAGGCGCACTGCCATATAACATAATGCCTGGACGTACCCAATCATGATGATGCTCTGGGAAATTAACGATACCAGCAGAGTTGCACAATGATCCTTTAATACTAGTACTGACTGTTTGTCGTAAAGTACTTAGCATGTCATTAAAACGCTGGATTTGTATGGCATTTAATGGGTGATCTTGATTGTCAGCATTGGCAAAATGGGTGGTCAAAATCAGCTGATAGCCAGCATCATGCAGAGATTTTGCGGCTGAAATAAGCGTTTGGTTATTAAAACCTAAACGATTCATACCCGTGTTGTACTTTATCCAAACCACTCGAGTGGCGCTATCAACAGGTGGTATTTGCTCTAATGCCCAGTCCAATTGCGGCGCATGATGAATCACGCAACTGATATCGTGTTCAATTGCTTGTCGCCATTCATCAACAGTAAAGGCCCCTTCAATAAGCCCAATAGTTTTATCCCAGCCCAATTGCCGTGCTTCTAACGCTTCTCTTAAAGTAGCGACCCCGATACCATCTGCTTGCTGTAACGCTGGTAGGACGGCGGCGACACCATGTCCATAGGCATTGGCTTTTACCATCGCAAGGACGTTAGATTTTGGTGCTAACGCTTTTACTTGATTAAGATTATGAGTAATGGCGGCAGGCTTGATAGTGATTGTGCGCATAATCGTCTTCTTTTTTAGCAAAGTGATGAAGGGATAAACTTATAAAGCCAGTAATTCATCAATTGAGTTGATGAGTCACTGGCCATTTTTACGAGCAATTTTGATGCGTAATTATCTGTCAGTTTTATTATTCGTCGTTCTCAAAACTGACATTTTGATAGTATTCTGGCGTCAAATTGATAAAGCGGGTAAATTGTCCTTCAAAACCCAAACGTATGGTGCCGATAGGGCCGTTACGCTGCTTACCAATAATGATTTCAGCCACACCTTTGTGATCTGAGTTTTCATTATAAACCTCATCACGATAGATGAACATAATCAAATCGGCATCCTGCTCAATCGCACCAGATTCACGCAGATCCGACATAATAGGACGTTTGTTAGGACGATTTTCTAGACTACGGTTAAGCTGCGACAAGGCGATAACTGGACATTCAAGCTCACGTGCTAGTGCTTTTAAACTTCGAGAAATCTCAGAGATTTCCCCAACACGGTTGCCATCTAGGCCGGGTACCTTCATTAATTGTAGATAATCGACAATGATAGCGCCAAGCTTGCCATCATGATTTTTGGCAATACGGCGGCAGCGTGAACGCAGCTCAGACGGTGGCAGGGCGGTACTGTCATCAATATATAGATGCTTTGACTGCAAATGCTGAATGGCGTTCATCATTTTTGCCCATTCATCTTCATTCATTTGACCTGACCGCAGATGTGTTTGGTTGATTGCGCCCCAAGATGATAGCAAACGCATCACGATAGATTCTGCGGGCATCTCCATCGAAAATACCACTACAGGCAAATCTTCATTAAATAAAATCCCTTCTGCTAAGTTCATCGCAAAGGTGGTTTTACCCATTGATGGACGCGCAGCCACAATGACTAAATCGCCTGCTTGCAAGCCTTGGGTTTTATTATTGAGCTCAACAAATGGGGTTTGTAGTCCAATCATGCCATCTGGATTTGATTTGAGCTCTTGGATTTTATCAATAACATTGGTCAATACGGCAGTAATACCGACAGGTCCACGCTGCTCTGCACGTTTATTATGCTGCTCATTGATGCTAAATATCTTCGCTTCTACGTTATCCAAAATATCGCTGACGGTTTGGTCTTTGGGATTATAGGCTAGGGTCAACATATCATTGCCGGTAGTAATCAGCTGACGTAGTGTAGATAGCTCGCGTACACGCTGGGCGTAAGCCGTCAGGTTAAACAAAGTTGCTGGACTTTGGCTCAAGATATCCGCCAAATAGCTGTCGCCGCCTGCGCTTTTTAGCAGCTTTTGTGCCTCTAACCAATCATGTACCATAACCGTGTCATAAGGCTCATTGACTGCAGCTAAATGCGCAATAGCATCAAAAATATACTGATGTCGCCCAGCATAAAAATCGTCTTTGGTAACGATATCTGCAATCTTATCGTATGCCTCTTCGATACTCATCAAAGACGCCAGCAGCGCCTTTTCAATATCGATATTGTGCGGTGGTGTTTGATTGAGTAAGTCGTCGGTTTTTTCAGTATCTGCCATGAGTGCCTAATATTTCAAAAGTCGGTATAGATGGGTATTGTTGTAAGTATTTATTTTAGTAATGATACAGCAAAGCAAGCGCAATGCATTTCGATGAGAGAAGTACCAAAACGTCATCTCACGCGTGCCAGTAAATGCTACAATCAAAAGCGAAAGTTTAACACATTATGTGATTTTTTCAGCCCAGATAAGTAATTATCTATAAAAATGCCTGCTTCTATGAAATGAAGTTCATGGCATATAACACAGCTTCAAATACGCTCATTTATCATAAAAAATACAATAGAATCAGCTTCTTAATATAATAATAGGATGTTAGTGCTATGCAAGAAAAATTGCCATTATTAATCACGACTGGTGAACCTGCGGGTATTGGTATGGATATCGTACTGCTGCTAGCGGCTGAGGGTAAGTTACAGGATTTTGATCGTCCAGTTTGGGTCACAGCAGATAGCACGGCAATGCAAAAACGTGCCGATGAGCTCATTGCTGCGGGCATACTAAAAAGCTGCCCACCTTGGAAAACGATTAATACAAATGAGGCAATTATAGAAGACGATGATTTTTTAAATCAAATGTCACAGCAGAGTATTAACAGTGGCGCTATTAATAATGATAATGCTTTTATCTTATTAAATATTCCCTGTGCTGCGCCCGTCGCTTGTGGGAAAATTGATATCAATAACTCCGCAATGGTGGTTACGCAGTTGGAAATAGCGCATAAACTGGCAGCCAACAAAACAGTCGCCGCTATCGTCACCGGACCACTACAAAAATCTGCATTGATAGAGGCTGATATTAAACTGTTAGATGGCACGATGTTTAGTGGGCATACGGAATTTTTTATGCAGCAAAGTGGCTGTGATAAAGTCGTCATGATGCTTGCTAATGAAGCCATGAAAGTGGCACTTGTTACAACGCACTTGGCGTTAAAAGATATTCCTGCAGCCATCACTGCCGATAATGTACGCCAAACAGTACAAATTGTTATCGATGATATGTGTGAGAAATTTGGCTTGACGCAACCGCGTATCTTAGTTTGTGGTCTAAATCCACATGCGGGCGAGGGCGGGCATTTGGGCATTGAGGAGATTGAGATTATCAATCCAGTGCTGCAAGAATTTATCAATATTGGAATAGATATATCAGAGGCGATGCCAGCGGATACTTTATTCACGCCGAGACATTTAGCCAACTGCGATGCAGTGATTGCCATGTATCACGACCAAGGGTTGCCTGTACTCAAGTCACATGGTTTTGGCGATACGGTCAATTTGACCTTGGGGCTGCCCTATATTCGTACTTCTGTCGATCACGGTACTGCGCTTGATTTAGCAGGACGCGGCGGTGCCAGTGCCACAAGTCTATATCAGGCACTTCTCATGGCAAATGAAATGGCCGATAAATCGCTCATAAATAGACCTCTTGAATAAGTCGATGCCTTAGCGAGGTTTATCACGCAATATTGGGCAACTTTTGCATCAACCATGCCTATTTATGAATCATCAAACACTCCCTAATATAAGTGGTTCCATTATACCAGTCTGTTTTAAGTGGTCTGTTAATAGGCTTGAAGGGTGAAATATCTGGTTCCCTTGGGGTATACCCTAACAGAACCTATTGAAATAATTCATCTAATTTTACGACAGCATCATCATATTCTTTGCCTGGATCCAGAAATGCTGTTTTAAATGAATAGTAATCTGCCAAAAACTCCAATGAGCATCCGCCTAAAGATTTTGCTTTTTCCATAAGCTTCATTCTAGAATCAAAAGGTATATACCATAAGTCATCTTCTAATAAGCACTTAACTAACATATCAACATCGAAGCATTCTTCTATTGCTTTATCAAATTTACTAAAAACATCTCTCCATGTCTCCACATCTGCATCTACTTTTGCTTCAGACATTTCCCTAATTTGTGTACTGATTCTACAGATATTCACTTATACCTCTACTTAAGTTCCAGAAAACAAATATCCAAATATATCTATAATATAGCTTAAAACACCCTAAACATAAGCTACGATAGAGAGATTGCAGAAGCTAACTTACTAGCTTTTAATCAATGACCTCATAGGCATTAAGATTATATCTAAAATCTCCTGTTCGAAGCCTGTATAGCGTACCGATCACGAACAGAATATATATGACAAGTACACCATGAAGTACACTGTGATTATCTCAACAAGTTAAAACTTTGATATCATTAGCCTACAGCCGTAGATTCGAGTCCTCACTAGGGAACCGTATTATATCAAATGGTTTAGAACAAAAAGCTACTGTGTTGGTTGCGCCAAGGTATGGGTAGTTTATAGATCAAATATCTCAAAAACACAGTCAAATAATAAGCTGTGATATAATTCATCCCAATAAAACACTCATTTTATCGTCATTGCTCACTTTTACCTCTTACTCATTAAGACTATTCTATGTCAAAAACTACATTTGATGCTCAATCTATTACCAACAGCCTACGTGCTGCCAAACACCAACCGCGTAAACGCTTTGGTCAAAACTTCTTACATGACCGTAGTGTTATCCGTGAGATTGTTGAGAGCATTCGCTTAGAGCGTGATGACAATTTGATTGAGATTGGGCCAGGGATGGGCGCATTGACTGAGCCGCTATTGGCCGAAGTGAATGCGATGACTGTAGTCGAGTTGGATCGTGATTTGGCAGATAGCTTGCGTATCCGTATCGGGGCTAATAGTCATCCAAATTTTGAGATTATCAAAAACAATGCCATGCATGTGGATTATCGGGAGCTTTATAGCGATGAGCGCGGCAAATTACGCGTGGTAGGTAATCTACCGTATAACATCTCAACGCCCATACTCTTTCACTTACTCAGCTATGCCGATGTGATTGAAGACATGCACTTTATGCTGCAAAAAGAAGTGGTTGAACGTATCACCGCTGACGTCGGTAGCAAAACCTATGGTCGCCTATCGGTCATTATGCAGTATCACTGCCATACGGATTATTTGCTCACCGTACCACGCGGTGCTTTTAATCCGCCGCCAAAAGTGACCAGTGCCGTATTTCGTCTGACGCCGCACATTATTAAGCCAGTCGTGGCAGAAGATGAAGAGTATTTCGCATTGGTGGTGCGCGAAACCTTTAATCATCGCCGTAAAACGTTGCGCGCTATATTCAAAAAATCAACTTTATTGCCGACGTTGAGCGAAGACGATTTTGCAGCTTGCGCCATTGATCCACAAGCCCGTCCTGAAACCTTAAGCGTGAAAGATTTTGTCAATTTGAGCAATCAAGCGCGTAAAGTAGAAGGCTGATTTATCAGTGTTATTCATACCGCAGATATCATTGATTGCTAAGTAGTATCTACAATATCCACAAGAAAGATTGAGAGCTTATGAGTTATCGTCATCAGTATGTCATCGGTGATTTGCAAGGCTGCTATGCTGCGTATCTTCAGCTACTTGAAACGTTGGATTTTGATCCTGAGCAAGATAAATTATGGTTTGCCGGCGACTTAGTGGCACGCGGCGAGGACTCTTTAAATACCTTGCGTCATGTCAAAGATTTGTGTGAGCAAGGGGCAGCCGCGACTGTACTTGGCAATCATGATATCAATTTGCTAGCCGTATGGCGTGGGGCGACGAAAATTAAGAAAAAAGATAAGACAGCACCGATTTTTGCAGCCGATGATTGTGATGAATTGCTAGAGTGGCTACGTCATCAGCCATTATTGGTGTATCCTGATAAGCATACGGTGCTGGTGCATGCGGGTATTCCGCCGCATTGGAGTATTGAAGACGCCGAAAAATATGCACATCAGTTAGAGTCGCAGTTGCGCAGTCATTTAAAACAGCTTGATAGATTGTTGCCAAACCTCTATAGCAAGACGGCAGATAATTGGCATGCAGACATTCATGGATTTACGAAAATGCGAGCGATTGCCAATTATTTTACTCGCATGCGCTTATGTCAGCAGGATGGGCTGCTTGAATTTAGCTTTACCTCAGGGCTAGATGAGCGCATGCCAGAGGATTTTTTGCCTTGGTTTGAATGGCAAGTGCCGCGCACGCGTAAGGTGTTATTTGGGCATTGGGCCGCACTCAAAGGTGAGATTGATCTGCCTTATGCTCGTGCACTAGATGGTGGCTGTGTTTGGGGCAATCATTTGCTAGCTTATCGCTTAAGTGATGGCAAGACCATCACGTCAAGTGCGCAGTGCTTGCCGATATCTTCTTAATTTTTTAGTGATTCCAAAAACCAAAAAAGCCATCAAATTAACCCATTAACTGGGTAGATTTGGTGGCTTTTTTGGTTTAGGTAGTGGCGTTTTGGCGTCGCCTGCAACTTTGCTATCAGCAGTGCTGTCTTGACTAATCGCATCAGATACCGTCTGATTATTCTCATCAAACGCAGCATGCGTTTTATCATATTGAATATCCTGACTATAAGGGACGCTGCTAAGTGCTTCCTCTGTCAGACCATCATCAAGCTCAATGGTTTTATTCATGGCTGACTTATTGACGGTAATATGAGCTTCGCGGTTGTTTAGTTCAGGACTCAGCTGATGTTCTGCTGATGGATTAGTATAATGTATATCAGTGACCGCCTGCTGTCCTTCTGTCTTCTTCTGCAAGGCTTTTGGGAGCACTTTGACATCAGATAAGCGCCTTACTACATAGTTTTTGGGAAGTGGCTGATTGCTATTTTGTGATGCGGTATCATCGAAAATCATCTGACCTTGGCTATCAATACGTGCATACTTCATCGGTTTGTCGCGTGGCCAAAAAAAGTCAGAAGGATGCGTCATTAAGTGGCTGAAGAGTTGCTTAGTTAAGCGACTCCAATCAACGAATTTCACCTCTTTTGAGCGTAAAGCGACAAGAAGTGCCAGTGAGAAACTGACGATCAAGTTGACCATACCGATAAGTAAGACGCCAAAGACAGAAAGCAGCACCACTTGCCACTCTAGCTGATTGGACGACATATTAAATAAGCCATGAGCCAAGTTCGCTGAAGCAAAGGCAATATGGCGAATATCAATTGGTAAGCCAAATAAGAAACCAATCGTTGCAGTACTTCCTAGGAAAACCCCAAAGATAAAGTTGCCCATGATGGCACCAAGATTGGCTTCTATAAAGCCGCCTAAACGTTGTAGCCATGCTTTGGGTAATAAATACTGTAATAGCTTATGACGCTGAATACGGGCGCCTATCTGGTTGTAGACCGCCAAATTATCATAATAGCCAGCAATCAGACCTGATAAGAATAAATACACCCCAGCAATAGCAGCATGTGGCAAAGCTAGTGAGCGAAAAGGGTCGAGATCATGAAGTAGGTGAGCCGCCTTATCGGTATCAATCATCGGCGCGCCAGTATATTGCAACCAAGCAAAAGAGATGATCAAGGCGACTGGTATAGCCATCATAATATTACCCATGATGGCAATGAACTGGGTGCGTAAAATATCGACCACCAATTCAGACAGCTTATTTAACTGATGGGACTTTTTACCCGAGCTGTCTGATATGGTTGAGGCGATAGCTGCCGCTGTCATGGCAGGCTGTTTGGTAGCGACTGTACCATGGACGATATGGATGAAAACAAAGCCCAAACCATAAATCATACTATTGACAAAGGCGCGACCCATTGGTGCGAGAGCTAAGTGGTATGCCAATATCTTAGTCGTCGCCATAAAAGCAATGATAAAGCCACCGATAGAGGCTTTTTTAAACATCTTCTGATAACCAGATTTATCAGTACTAATATAATGTTCGCCAACGCGGCTGGCGTTTTCAGTGACTTTTCGCGATAGCAGCTTAGTATTATTGTCAATCAAATAGCCAATACTATAACGATGACTGGCAGTCGTAATCAGCGCTTGAATCAATTCAATTATTGCCCGATCGCGCTTATCGTAGTTGTTTGCTACCAGTTCAGTCAATATGCGCATGCGCTGTAAGCTTTGATCTAATCGTAGCATCATGTTGGTTAGGCGAATAGAGATACCGGTTTTGTAAATGCGCTTGCGTATGGTGGCAACGATGTCTTCGCATTGCTCAATCATGACCAATAGAGGCGCTGGATCCACGGCTTTTTCGGGAATGATATCAGTTAAGGTGTCGAGCTCATGTGCTTCTCGGTACTGATTGACGTACAAGACTGCTTCTTGATTTTGTGCCACAAACGACGCTGAATAATTCAGCATTTGCGGGTAAGATTCCATCAAGTCTGGATGCAAGCCAATACCGCTGATACGATACGATAAAATGATAATCGCGTTCAAAATACTGTTTTTTGCCGTCGCGACTAAGTTTAGATGCTGCTCATGGACTTTGAGCAGCCCGACCAGCTCATCCCATTTTTCTTTTTCAATATGGGCAAGCCAGCGCTCATCAGAGCGTTTATCAAATAAATAACCAACCAATTCTACGACAGAATCTTCTTGTGGCAGTAGTGGCAAAAAACGATGACCAATCAAACGGCGCAAACTGTAAAAGAAACCCTGATCTGACATAATGCCAGTATCGGTATAAAGAGCGATCTGGCGGTATTCGATAATAAGTTTTAAGACGAAACTCGACAGCCCATCGCCATATTCTGGATGCTGACGTAAAACCTCAATAAGATTTTGAATATTCTGATTGGCTAAAGTAGGCTCTTTATCACTTACTCGTAGCTCATCGATTAAGCGCTTAAGTACCGCGGGATCTGGTACATCACTTAAGGCAGTAATCTGTTGTAAAATGTGTTTTATCTCTGACACATCGTATCCCTTATGGTAGTTATTTCAATCATCGTTATTATGTAGTATGTGAAATAAGACATCTTCTTCTTTTAGTGACTGGCTGTAATTATCACTGTTGCGATACATATCTTTATTAATTTACCGCTTGTTAATGTACTGCGCCCTCATTTATAAGTTTTAGTATATTTTTATTAAGTTTAAGGCATTTGGTTTTGCGTTATTTTAATCGTAACGGCTCATCAATAGTCAACTATTTTGTTAGCAGGTATTTTGATGACTATTGTGTCAATTTTATGAAGATATTTTTGGCAAAAAAAGGGACAGTAGCGTGACTGTCCCTTTATCATAGTGCGGCAGGGCTTACTTTATTATAAAAGTAACCAATTAGCTAGCAGGTACGTCAAAGTAATTCAGGTCAAAGTTCATCATCGGATCACTACCAGCTTGAACCATCTGAGCATGGGCATCGATACGTGGCAAGATACGACCAACGAAATAATCAGCAAGCTTGGCTTTATTGGTGTAAAAATCACCTTCTTTACCATCAGCTGCTTCAACCATCAACGCAAACATATACGAGTAGGCTAGGTAACCAAAGGCATGCATGTAGTCAACGGCACAGCCATTAATTTCATTCTTACGCTCACCAATATTATTTAGCACCGTTGTGGTTAGTGCTTCAATTGTATCAGCAGCATCTAGCGTCGCTTGCTTGATGCCGTGCTCTGCTTGCATATTATTGACAAAATCACGAATTTCACCTAAGAAATGGGTAACGTATTTGCCGTTATTTTTCGCCACTTTACGACCTAGTAAATCAAGTGCTTGAATACCATTGGTACCTTCATAGATCTGGGCGATACGCGTATCACGAACGATTTGCTCCATACCCCATTCACGTATATAGCCATGACCGCCAAATACTTGCTGGCAATCAATAGTGGCTTCTAATGCTTTGTCAGTCAAGAATGCTTTAGCCACGGGCGTCAATAGTGCAACACGTGCGGCAGCAGCTTGAGCGGCCTCTGGATCGGTACTAAACTTCTCTTCATCAAGGTTTTTGGCAACGTACATCGCAAAGCAGCGTGACGCTTCAGTGTTGGCTTTGGCATTTAATAGCATACGGCGTACATCGGCATGATGAATGATGGCATCCGCTGGTTTTTCTGGGCTTTGCAGTTGGGTATCGCTACGACCTTGACCACGGTCATTGGCGTATAGTGCTGCGTTTTGATAAGCAAGCTCAGAACCACCAAGCCCTTGTAGACCCATGGTGACACGCTCATAGTTCATCATAATGAACATTGATGACAGACCAGTGTTTTCGGCACCAACCATCCAGCCTTTGGCGCTGTCAAAGTTCATGACACAAGTGGCTGAGGCTTTGATACCCATTTTATGCTCGATAGAGCCGACTGCTAAGGTGTTGCGCTCGCCTAAGCTGCCATCTTCATTGACCAAGAATTTCGGTACGACAAATAGTGAGATACCTTTTGAGCCTTCTGGCGCGTTAGGGGTTTTTGCGAGTACCAGATGAATGATATTGTCAGTTAGGTCATGCTCACCGCCAGTGATAAAGATTTTGGTACCAGAGATATCATAGCTGCCATCATCATTAGGAATAGCTTTGGTTTTGATGATACCTAAGTCAGTACCAGCATGTGGCTCTGTCAAGCACATGGTGCCAGCCCATTCGCCGTTGTACATTTTCTCTAAGTAAGTTTGCTTTTGCTCTTCAGAGGCAGCCGCGTTTAGGCACAGTGTTGCGCCAACGGTTAGGTTAGGGTAGAGAGCAAATGATTGGTTGGCGGTAAAAACCATTTCTTCAGTTAGCATGGTCACCATTTTTGGGAAACCTTGACCACCGTATTCAGAATTACCACTTAAGCCGACCCAGCCAGATTCAGCATACTGCTTATAAGCTTCTTTAAAGCCAGTTGGAGTCGTAACAACGCCATCACCTTGGAAGGTTGCGCCTTCTTCATCACCGCTACGGTTGATAGGTAACAAAACGTTTTTTGTCAGTTTTGCCATTTCTTCCAAAATCATATCGACCGTTTCCATATCGACATGAGCAAGATTCTCGTTATTTTGCCAAAATTTAGGCGCGTTAAATACATCATTTAAGATAAAGCGCATGTCATTAAGAGGGGCATTATAAACAGCCATAAACATTCCTTTGGTTCAAATAAATAAAAGTGAGTTGAACAAATTTATAAGAGATCTTTTGAGTTGGGCTTAATATTCATTATTAAAGTTTAGCAAATTAGCTTGCGCACGGGTGTATTTGTTCGTGAATTATGCGTACACCAAAAGTATGGATTATTTTATTTAAAAAATGACTATGGCAGATTTTAAGTGATAGTAAACAAAATCGGCAACACACCTTGGTATGTTGCCGATAAAAAATACATTATTTAGCGCTACAAAAAAATGATCGATCAATGTTTTTTGGTGTTAATTAAAACGCAAATTGATCAACATCCATGCTCATATACGGCTCAACACCAGTGCTGATACGCTGTACGTGAGTGGTGGTACGTGGCAACAGTTTGGCAAAGTAGAACTGCGCAGTTTTGACTTTCGCGTCGTAGAATGCTTGTTCGCTACTACCGTTAGCAAGTTCAGTTTGTGCCACTAATGCCATGCGTGCCCATAAGTAGGCTAGCGTCACATAACCGCTGAAATACATATAATCAACCGCCGCGCCGCCAACTGCATCTGGATTTTCAGTCGCTTGCATACTGATACGTGCAGTCAAATCGCCCCATTCTTTAAGATGTTTGGCAAGTGGGCGAATAAACTGACCCATCTCGTCGTTTTCTTTGTTTTCTTCACAGAATGTCTGAATGATTTTGACGAAGTTTGCTAGCAGCTTGCCTTGTGAACCCAATACTTTACGACCTAATAGATCAAGCGCTTGGATTTCAGTGGTACCTTCGTAAAGACATGCAATACGTGTATCACGCACGTTTTGCTCCATACCCCATTCGCTGATAAAGCCATGACCACCATAAACCTGTACGCCATGGTTAGCCGCTTCTAGACCAGTTTCAGTCAAGAATGCTTTGGCAATAGGCGTCAATAATGACAGCATTTGGTCAGCAAATTTAAGCGCATCGCCTTCGCCTTTTGCGACAGTATCTGCAAAATGTGAGAGGTAATAGACTAAAGCACGGCCACCTTCAGCAAAGGCTTTTTCAGTCAACAGCATGTTACGAACCGCTGGATGTACAATGATAGGGTCAGCTACTTTTTCAGGGGCTTTAACACCAGATAATGAACGCATCGCTAGACGATCTTTGGCATAAGTTAATGAGCCTTGGAACGCATATTCTGCTGCTGTCAAACCTTGAACTGCGGTACCAATACGCGCCACGTTCATAAAGGTAAACATGCACTGTAGACCACGGTTTTCTGGGCCAATTAGATAACCCGTTGCGCCATCAAAATTCATCACGCACGTGGCTGAGGCTTTGATGCCCATTTTGTGTTCGATAGAGCCACAAACGACGTTATTGTTTTCACCTAGGCTGCCATCTTCGTTGACCGTTACCTTAGGAACGATAAACAGTGAGATGCCTTTTGTACCAGCAGGCGCGCCTGGTAGACGAGCCAATACAATGTGAATGATGTTGTCCGTTAAGTCATGCTCACCAGCTGAAATGAAGATTTTTTGACCAGTGATGCTATAGCTGCCATCTTCTTTAGGCTCGGCTTTGGTGCGGATAATACCCAAATCAGAACCTGCATGTGCTTCAGTCAAGCACATGGTGCCTGACCATTCGCCGCTGACCATTTTTTCTAGGTAAGTTTGTTTTTGCTCGTCTGTACCGTGATGCTCGATGGTTTGAATGGCACCATGAGATAAACCAGGGTACATAGAGAATGACCAGTTAGCTGTACCAACCATTTCATTAATGACGGTCGATAATGAAAAGGGCATGTTTTGACCGCCGAAGTCTTCTTCAGCAGATAGGGCTGGGAAGCCAAGCTCACAATACGCTTTGTATGCTTCTTTAAAGCCTTTTGGCGTCGTCACTTGACCATTGTTGAACTGACAGCCTTCAGCATCACCGCTTTGGTTGAGTGGTGATAGCTCATTTTCAGCAAAGCTTGCGGCCATCTCAAACAGACTGTCCATTAGCTCACGATCTGCTTCTTGGAATGCTGGTAAGGTTTTATAATGGCTTTCGCTGTCAAGTAACTCATGCATCACGAATTGGATATCACGTAAGGGTGCTTTGTATTGCATAACTTCCTGTCCTTTTTTGGTGTATGACCGACAGCGATGGGATGACTGTTGTAAGTCTGAGTTGCTAGTATCTTGCTGGCATGGAGTGTGTCTGCATTATTAACAAACAACGATACCGATCATATGAAATAACATTGAGAAAAGAATTAAGACCGTATCTGTAAATTCTTGGTAAAAGATAGGCGTTCACTGGAAAATATACAAGTTTGGAGACAATACTGATAAGTCATCAACCTATCTTGCATCCTATGTACAATATAGCCTACACGCTAAGCACGTTTATCGATATGGTAGAGGAACGATATGAGGATGTTTTATACTCGCTCTCTAGCCATTGTTATTTTTGGACAAATGTTGTTGCATTAACATGTTGGTTGTAACTTCAGCAGACATAGGTTTGCCAAACCAATAGCCTTGACCATACTGGCAACCCATAGCCAAGAGCAAATCGCGCTGTTGCTCGTTTTCGATACCTTCTGCGATGACCTGCATATCCAGTGCTTCTGCTAATGCCAAAATAGCGTTAACAATGGCACGTTGAGTTTTGTCTGCGGTAATCTTAGAGATAAAACTTTTATCGATTTTAATGAAGTCAAAGGGATATTCTTGCAGATAACTCAAAGAAGCATAGCCGGTACCAAAGTCATCTAAAGCCAAGCAAACCCCTAGCGCTTTTAACGAATTTAGCTGTTCTTTAACATTAGAGTGGCGCTTCATCAAAGAAGATTCTGTCACCTCAATATGTAATTGGTGCGCTGCAATTTGATGCTGTGCCAGTAAATTACTGACCACATCAAAAAATTCTGGATTGCTGAATTCAGCGGCATCGGCATTGATACAAATATGTTGGTCAAAGCCCAAACCTTGCCAAATCTTTAGCTGCTCAGCGATTTGGGTTGCCACTTGAGAGAACAACTCAAGCGATAACTTGTGAGAGATAATGGCATCAATAAAATCAATAGGTTGCAGCAATCCGCGAATGGGATGCTGCCAGCGTACCAAAGCTTCAAAGCCTGAAATATCACCTGTATCTAGGGCGAATTTGGGTTGATAATAGGCGACAAACTGACCTTCGTTAGTGGCTCTTTTAAGCTCATATTCTAATTGCAAATGATCAGCATTGAGCTCAATAAGGGATTTGTTATACCAACAGACATCGTCGCCACCTTGCTGCTTGACATAATTTAATGCTCTTTCAGCTTTGGTTAATAAGCCGATAAACTCATTATCATTTTCAGGATAGTAACTGACCCCAACAGAGACATGACAATACACCTCGGTATTTGTGGCTCCATTATCACTAATAAAGAAAGGACGCTCACACATTTGCATCAAAATATCTAGTTGATGGCGCACCATATTGGCGTCACTACACTCAAACAATAAAGCAAAGTCATCACCGCCAAAATGTGAAAAACAGCGCAAATGATCAAGTGCCAGTGCTTTAATCCGCAATACAAAATCCTCAACCAAAGTGTTGATGTATTCAGGTCCTAACAATGTGGCAAGGTTGCGATAACGATCGATATTGACACGGACAATCACCACTTCTTGATAGCTCTCTAACAGCAGCTCACTGGTCTGACTCAAAAACACCTTACGGTTTGGCAGTCCAGTCACCTC
Source organism: Psychrobacter sp. DD43 (assembly GCF_904846555.1). Classification (NCBI taxonomy): domain Bacteria; kingdom Pseudomonadati; phylum Pseudomonadota; class Gammaproteobacteria; order Moraxellales; family Moraxellaceae; genus Psychrobacter; species Psychrobacter sp. DD43. The sequence goes on along the minus strand of NZ_CAJHBE010000013.1, from coordinate 56,934 downwards.
ATCATGATTGAGCAAATGCACCATTTTCTTTTTATTTTTTACAACGATCGAGGTATCTCGAATCGTGCCGACATAGTACGGCGTATCATCTAGGTAGATTCTGCGGTAAGTGATATGGCAATCAACATTGTGCCCGTAACGGTTTGCCATGGAAAAATCAATTTCACAGAACCCTGTGCTGTCCAAACTGCTAATCAGATTTTTTAATACCAATTGTTCATCTTCTGATAACAATTCAGCTGCGTATATGCCAAGCGGACGCCCAAGCAAAAAATCTTCTGTGTAACCGATCATTTGCTCATAAGTTGCATTGACCGATAAATAATACAAATTTGCATCTAGGATAAAGATAGCATCTTCATATTGCTCACAGAGTTTGACCAATAGTTGCTGTTTATCCGCCAGTGGCATTGGTGTAAAAGCAGTCATAAATGAACTCATAAAATAGAGGTAAATCGATAAAGAGAGCTTTTCGTATTGGCAATTAGCGCTGTTTTAATGTAATTAGTGCAGTTTAAAAAGATACAGTGCTACTAGGACAAATTTTTGAAGAATCTGGTGCTCATACGCATAGTGAACAGCAAGCGAAATTTGTCTCAGTAAAATGCTATTTCATTTGTATTTTTTATTGTGAACTGACTATATGACTCTTTGTACTACTACTAAGGATTGACACATGGCAACAGTGCTTGCAATGTTGCCAAGGCGACCACTGGGGCAGTTTCTGTACGTAACACCCTCGCACCAATTTGCCAAGGCTCAAAACCAACGTCTGCTGCTTGAGCGCATTCGTCAGTACTTAGGCCACCTTCAGGACCAATCAACAATTCAATATAAGGCACTGGTTGCTGTAATACAGTCAGTAGCGAATCAGGCATAGCAGGTTGTCCTGCCGCTGGTACACTAAGCTGTAGACGCAAATCAGCGGGTCGTTGTAATACTTGATAATAAGCATCCTGACTAAGGGTGGTAACCATAGAGCTGATAGTCGCTTCTATCTTCACAGGCGTGGTCGTTGTGATAGGCTTAAGCCAATCGTTAATAGGAATAGGCGCAATAATAAGCGGTGGACGGTTAAGACCGCATTGCTCACAGGCAGCAATCGCAACCTGCTGCCAATGAGCAAGCTTTTTTTCTACTTGGGCAGGCTTCAGATTGACCTCGCCATGATGACTGCTTAGCAATTGGATGGCAGTGACGCCAAGCTCGGTAGATTTTTGAATGGCGTAATCCATCCGTTCGCCACGACTCATTACCAGCCCGATTTTGGTAAATATGGGTGCACTATTATCATTATTTGTGTGAGAAAGCAGGGTCACAGTCGCGTTTTTTTTACTGATGGTCAGTAGCTGTACCTGATATTCACCGCCAAAGCCATCAAACAAAACACCTTGGTCACCAATAGTTGCTCGTAATACACGGCACCAATGATGGACGATACTTTCAGTTAATTCGACGCTGGCACCGATAGGCAAGGTGCCAAGCTGAGGGTAGGTCGCAGCCTTTTCATTGGTAACGTCATTACTAATGTTGCTATTAGTGGCATAAAAGAAACGTCGCAAAATTACTTATTCCTATAATGAGGGTCATGATATTTTTCAATATCTTAGCAGAATATCATTTGAGTGGGTAAAGGGATTGTCACTAATGGAATTCGCATAACTGCAATTCCCATACCAAAAAAGACTGGCGCTCCTAGGAACGCCAGTCATTAAGCAATACATTGGGTAAATATTTAAGCAATCAAACCTAAGGCTTCAATTAAGCGCTTGTTTGGCTCAACCTTATTCATGCTATAAAAATGCATGGCAGGTACGCCCTCGCTAATTAAACGCTCGCATAAACGGTAGACCACTTCAAAGCCAAACTCGCGAATCGCCTTACTATCATCACCAAAGTCAGCCAATTGCTTACGCACATAACGTGGGATATCGGCGCCACAGCTGTCAGCAAAACGCATCAGATTGCTAGAGTTGGTGATTGGCATAATGCCAGCAACCAATGGCTGTGCTACAGTATCAATACCGCGTTTTTCTAAGGTATCACGCAGATACAAATAGCTATCAGCGTTATAAAAGAACTGGGTAATCGAAGCATTGGCGCCAGCTTGATATTTATTGACCAAGTTATCGACATCAAGCTTAAAGCTACGCGCTTGTGGATGCATCTCAGGATAGGCGGCTACTTCGATATGGAAATGATCGCCCGAATGCTCACGGATGAACTTGACCAAATCTAATGCAAACGGCAGCTCACCCATGCCTACTTGACCTGAAGGCAAATCGCCACGTAATGCGACCAAGCGTTTGATGCCCAAGCTTTTGTAATGCTCAAGTAACTCGGCAATTTCACTTTTATCATCGCCAATACAAGACATATGGGGTGCAATATCAGTCTCACCGCGCGCGCATAAGGCTTGGACGATATCTAAAGTGCGGCTACGAGTTGAACCACCAGCACCATAGGTCACCGAAAAGTACGCAGGTGACAGCTTATTCAGCTCATCATAAGTGCTGAGGAGCTTTTCGTGTCCTTGCTCGGTTTTGGCTGGGAAAAACTCAAAGGAGAAAGCAGGCTTAGTCACAGTCTGACTCCTTTTAGTATTTATAAGCGTCAGGCTTAAATGGACCTTCAACAGGTACGCCTAAATACTCAGCTTGCTTGCTAGTTAGCTTAGTTAGCGTACCATTAAAGCCAGCAACCATCGCAGCGGCAACTTCTTCGTCTAGCTTTTTCGGTAAAACTTTGACGTATAAGTTGTCAGTACGTGTATCAGCTGGCAAGTCAGCAAATTTTTCTTCATACAGATACATTTGCGCCAATACTTGGTTAGCAAATGAGCCGTCCATCACGCGCGATGGGTGACCAGTAGCATTACCCAAATTCACCAAACGACCTTCAGCAAGCAAAATCAAGTAATCGTTTTCATCGTCTGAGCGGAAGATTTGATGCACTTGCGGCTTGATCTCAACCCAGCGCCAGTTATCACGCATGAATTGGGTGTCGATTTCGGTGTCAAAATGACCGATGTTACAAACGACTGCACCAGGTTTAAGTGCTGCTAGCATATGTCTGTCACACACATGGTAATTACCAGTCGTGGTAACAATCATGTCGGTATCTTCTAACAGACGCGTGTTGATGTTTTCTGCGCCGCTGGTGTTATCGCCGTTGATATAAGGTGACAATACTTCAAAGCCATCCATACATGCCTGCATGGCACAGATAGGATCGACTTCTGATACACGTACGATCATGCCTTCTTGACGTAAGCTTTGCGTAGAACCTTTACCAACATCGCCATAACCGATAACCAGAGCGCGACGACCAGCAAGGAACATGTCAGTTGCACGTTTGATAGCGTCATTTAAGCTATGACGGCAGCCGTATTTGTTGTCATTTTTAGATTTAGTAACCGCGTCATTAACGTTGATAGCGGGTACTTTAAGCGTACCTTTACCAAGCATCTCAACCAAGCGATGGACACCAGTGGTGGTTTCTTCTGAGATACCATGGATGTTATCAAGAAGCTCGGCATAATCGTTATGAATCAAAGCAGTCAAATCACCGCCGTCATCCAAGATTAAGTTAGCATCCCAAAGCTGACCTGATTCTTCACCGCCAACGTGGATTTGTTGACGTAAGCACCATTCGTACTCCTCTTCGGTTTCGCCTTTCCAAGCGTAAACAGAGATACCAGCAGCAGCAATCGCAGCAGCAGCATGGTCTTGAGTTGAGAAGATGTTACATGATGTCCAGCGTACTTCAGCACCTAACGCGACTAGTGTCTCGATAAGAACAGCAGTTTGGATGGTCATGTGGATACAGCCAGCGATTTTTGCGCCTTTAAGCGGTTGATCGGCTTCGTAGCGACGACGCAAACCCATTAGAGCAGGCATTTCAGCTTCGGCAAGGGTGATTTCACGGCGGCCGTAATCAGCTAGGCTGATGTCAGCGACTTTATAGTCAGTGAAAGAGGGGTCGATCGTATGGGCAGATGGGGTGTTAGACACTGCGTCCATAATATGCTCCTATCAGTGGTTAATGTATGATAAAAAGAATAATAACGCAGGTGCCGTTATTTGCGCTGTCAACAATCATGAGAAAGACTATTCAACAGTTGCCGAGCCTAACATAACCACTGATTAGCATGGCTCTAAAGCCTATTTGCAAGATCAGATATTATGGTGCAACACCTCTCGGAGGGTGAATATTGTAATAGATGATGTGTAATTTGTCACCTATTGACTGATATAAATGGTAAGTAGTGATGACACGCAATATCGTTTTATGTGATTGACATCCATAAAAAAGGCCATCGTTGGATGACCTTTTCTCATTTAAATGAATACCAGTTCAGTGTGATTCTAAATCACCCTAGAACCAATTATAGGTTAAAGAAGTGAAGAAGTTAATACCATCAGTATTATAACCCGGTAGAGTAATATATTTTTTATTCGCAATATTATTTAAACGAGCAGTCATAGATAGATTATCAGTGAGTTTATAGTTACCACTGATATTCAATAAACCGTAAGAATCGACTAACTGTGAGTCTGTATTAGCGACACCACTATAATAATCACCAACATATTGGTATTCTGCACGAACATCTAAGCTTGGTAAGCGGTAGCCTGCATATACCAGACCTTTATGTTCAGGACGAATGGCAAGGAAATTACCATCGCTCGCACCGCCACTGGCATTTTTTGCTTGTTGATAGTCATAGCTACCACCAAATAAATAGCTATCAACAACCCAATCTGAAGTTAAGGTAATACCTTCAATTTTAGCTCTATCAACGTTTTCACTGCTACCGTCCCAAGGATTGCCAGGTGTAGGTTTTGCAACATAGCCAATTAAATCATCAACTTTGTTGTTATAGCCTGTTAGACGTGTCGACTGTAATACAGTATCGTATTCAACAAAAGCTTCATAGTTATCGCTGGTTTCAGGTTTCAAATTAGTATTACCTGAACCCGGATAGTATAAGTCATTAAAAGTAGGCGCACGAAAGCCTTTGGCGTAGTTGGCACCAGCGCGTAGGTTAGGATTAATGTGATAGGCACCACCTAGGTTGTAAGTCGTCTCACCACCATATTGTGAGTTGTCATCAAAGCGCACGTTGGCTTGAGCATCGAATTGATTGTTGGCCAATAGGTAGCCTAAGAATGCGCTTTTCACGTCACGGTCATCAACGGTATAGGCAGTACTATTAAGCCCTTGGTTAAGGTATTCAAGACCATATATGCCTTGACCAACTTGAAACTTATGCTGACCTACTAGGCTAACTTGATTTTGTTTGGTATCAAAAACACCAGGGAAGCTACCGTAGTTATCACTCTTATCAATAGAATGACCATACTGTAATTTGACAGAAGAACCAGGCATATAACGCCAATCAACAAACGCTTGCGCAGAACCGTTTTCTTGTTTTGAATAGGCGTTTGCTGCACCATCGTCATAATCTGTGGTCGATTTGCTATATAAGGCGCTTGCACCGGTTAACCATTGCTCATTGATACGCTGAGTTAACGCTAAGCTAACGTTATCGCTTTTAAAGCCGTCATCATCGCTATTATAACCATAGGCATTTGGTAAGGTTGCATTGATGCCATCCGTCTCATTATGGCTGGCTGATAAGCTCATTGTCGTGCCATTGCCACTGTTAAGTTGAGCACTAGCGCCATATAGATATTCGTTATGTGAGCCTACACCTGCAGTAATAGAAACCTGACTCTTTTCAATGTTTGAGCCTTTAGTAAACACTTGAATCACGCCGCCGATTGCGTCTGAACCATAAATACTAGAGCCAGAAGCACCATATAATATTTCAATACGATCGATTTGATCAGCAGGCAGTAAGCTTAATGTTGCGCCACCAGCACTAATTGAGCTATAGCGTACCCCATCAATAAGCACCAATATTTGCTTATTATCATATCCACGCATATAAAAGTTTGATGTGGTACCAGGCCCGCCATTAGTATAATGACTGATACCTGGCTGACGTTTGATGATATCAAGGGCATTTTGACCTTGGAAGCGTTTCAAATCTTCTTGATCAATTACGCGAGTTTGAGCAATGACATTGCTGGTTTTAGTCGGTGTACGAGTGGCGGTGACTACAATTTTATCAAGCTCAACTTGTGGTAGCTCGCTATCACTGATGACATTGACGTCAGTAGCGGCGTTAGCGCTCATAGCAAATGCGCCAAATGCGCTTAAAATACACAACCGAAGATAAGTGGTTGAAGATGAACGTGATAAAACCATGTTGAATTCCAAATTAATCAAATAAAGAAGTTACAGAAGTGAAATCTGAGCAGCCAAAAATTACAAAAAGTAATAAATAAAATACATGGCGTTATTATCTACAAAAGAACCTCATTTATAAACCACTTTCACCTAATGTTTATTCATTATAGGGTGAATATTATTCACTATTGGCTATCTTTGAGTGTTTTAAGCAAGGGACAAGCTATTTATCATTTTTTTGTTCACTAGCGATATTTTTGATCATCATAATTGTTATTATAAGGCAGATTTTCCCCGTTTTTCGTTATGCCATTCATAAAGCCATGAGGTTTGTTTTGTTTATTAAACATCGTCTGAATACCACTACCGTGCCATCTTTATCGATGTCATTGATGAAATTACCATTAATCGTGATAACACTACTCGTTGCTATGGCACTTAGTGTTCTCTCGCAGCCTAGTGCGTTGGCAGCTGAGACGAGCATACTGGGTGTGGGTGGGACTAAGACTGAGGAAGGGGATGGCACATCGATACCTGATTCATTCGGACGCGATACGCCTCGGCATACGGTGCAAGGATTTATTGCAGCATTGGGTGAAAATGATTATTTGCTGGCGAGTAATTACTTAAACCTATCTAAATCCGATAATCCCACAACCATTGTACGACAGTTCAAGCAAGCCCTCGATGCAGGTGGTCGTTTTCAGGCTGATTTGCAGATTAATAATACGCCTGAAGGCAATTTGACCGATCAGCTACCGCCAAGCCAAGAAAATGTAGGTGTCATCAAAGTCAGTGATGCCAGCATTCCTCTATTACTTGAAAGAGTGGTGTCAAAAGAAGGTGAGCAATATTGGCAGTTTTCTACCGATACACTCAGCTCAATACCAGAGGCGATAGAGAACTATGAGCCGACTTTGGTTTCTCGTTATACCATTGACTCGTTAGAAGGCAAAAAGCTTTTTGGTTATCAGTTGGCTGATTTGGTAGCCGCTTTAATGATGACTATCAGTAGTTTTTTGTTCACCTACATCGCAGTATGGCTACTGTATCATTTATTAGAAATCACTTACCCTCGTGTCCGTGATGTGCCGCTACCATTGCCAGACAAAGTAATATTGCCGCTAGCGGTGGTGATTATGGCGCTAATTTTATCTGAGGTGATGGTTTATGCGGGCGTGTCAGTGACCCTACGCGAGCCTGTCAACCGTTTCGCTGAGATTGCTTCGTGGGTGGCGATAACGTGGTTGTTATTACGCATTATCGATGCATTATTTACTCGTGCAGTGAACTTAAGCTATAAGAAAAACTATACTGAACGGGTCTCAATTTTGGGGCTACTACGCAAAGTCGTCAAAGCACTGTTATTGATATTTGCAGTCATCGTCACTTTTGGTAACTTGGGCTTTGACTTAACGACGGGTATTGCGGCATTAGGTGTCGGTGGTTTAGCGTTAGCATTAGGTGCGCAAAAGACCATCGAAAACTTAGTCGGTAGTGTGGTAGTAGTGGCAGATTCGCCCGTACGTATCGGTGATTATTGCAAGTTTGGTACCTATGAAGGCACCGTCATCGATATTGGTATTCGCTCATCGCGCGTGCGTACTTTGACTCGCACTATCGTCACAGTACCTAATGGCGATTTTTCATCGATGCAAATTGAAAACTTTACCTCGCGTGATATGTTCCGCTTTTTGCATCAGCTGTATATCAAGCGTACCGCTGATATTGATGTTGTGTTTAAGATGGTCAAGCACTTGGATACGTTTTTGGATGAGCATGAATTAACCAATCAAGAATGGAACCAAGTCAACATCTTAGAGTTGCGTCAAGATTGTTATATTATTCAATTGCAAGCCTATATCAATGCCACTGGTATCATCGAATTTTATGAAAAACAAGATGTGTTATTCGTTGATCTATTAATGCAAGTTAGAAAGTATGATGTAGAGCATGCCCTGCCAACACAGCAGCTGATTGTTAAGCAACCAGAGCTTCAGGCTGAATTAGATCATGAAAGTAAAGAAGGCGAGACGGTTGACAAGAAAGCTGATAAAAAAAATGCTGCTGATGATAAGCCTGAAGCCGTTAATTTAAGCAAAGATGTGAATGCTGTTGATGATGAGCAGACCGCAGATAAACCCAAAGATGGCTTAAAAAAGGATATGATCGACAATAGATACAAACGCATTCATAAAAATCGTGGGTATAATTTAGCAAAACTAAAGTTCAAGCAGGTTAAAAAGAGCTTTAGATTCCCTAAGATATGAAGCATTTAATAAGATAACCTATTATAAAGGCACTGCTTTTCTATTATTTAGCCAGCCGTAATGTGACCATAGTAGTAAACTAGCAGCACTCCGATGTGGCGACCAATCTTTGGTCGCCATTTTTAATTGTTTTGGTGTTGGACGTTCTGCTAGACCTAGCAAATCCATCGCTGCGACTTTAATCGCCAAGTCATCGACCGCGAGTACATCAGCTCGTCCTAAAGAGAATAATAAGTACATTTCAGCCGTCCAACAGCCAATACCAACGACGGCAGTGAGTATCTCAAGTACTTCTTTATCACTTATGGTGGTTAATGCTTCAAAGTCGATATCATGCTCAACCAATGAGCGCGTATAACGAATTTTTTGCTTAGATAACCCTTGTGTTCGCAATATATCCTCTTCTACCTGAATAATCGTTTGCGGTGAGGTGAGGTTAGCATCAAGCAGTTTTTTCCAAATGCTGGAAGCCGCCGCTACAGATAGCTGTTGACCAACTATCGCTCTCATTAGCTGCTCAAAGCCGCCAGTATTACGTCTTAAGTCTGGAGCACCTACTTGCTCATAAATAGAAGCAAATTTTGGTTCAATAGCAATAAGTGCCTCGATGTGAAGTTTTAGGTGTTTATTATTTTCAATTGTTTTAACGGTTTCGATGTTTTTAAGACTTTTAACGGTTTTTATTATCTCAGTATTTTGTACGTCCATGAGAGACTTGTCCTAAATAATTAAATTTACCTACTGAATATAGGTTAAATACAGCTATAAAAAAAGACTGCTTATTTGCAGTCCTTTTTTGTTCCTAAACCAAAGAGCTTATTCGCTATCAGGTTTATTCTTTTTTAATAATACCAATACAGCGCCATTGCCACCATCTTTTGGCGGGGCTGAGCAAAATGCCAACACTTCTGGTAATTGACGTAACCAACCGTTGACGCAAGTTTTTAGAATCGCCTCACTACCTTTACCATGGACGATTTTTACCGATGTTTCATTGTTTTGCTTTGCTTGGCTGAGTAATTGAGTCATTGCTACACGTGCTTCTTCAATAGTGCAGCCATGAATATCTACAGCATCATACCAACGTAATTTACCTTGTTTGAGCTGGGTAAAAATTTTGTTTTGTAAGGTAGGGTTTTTATAAGATAAGTAGGCTTCACCAGCAACAGGGTTCAATAAAGCCTGCATATCTGATAAACCAGCGCCCAAGTCGCTTGCTTCGCCACCTTGAGCGGCTGCACGTTTAGACAGTGTCGCTGCATCAGGCTTTTTGGCTTTTGCTGCATTGGCAGGTGAACGTACGTTTTTATCGTCGAGTTGATTGACACCATTCATTGCTTGCATGAACAAGACTTTATCATCATCAATATGTTCGCTATCCATCTGTTTGACGGTTTTTTTAACTTGCTTTTGAGTCAATAGCGAGACAGGCTCAGTGGGCTTACCGTCGTCGCCATCAGGTGACACGGTATCACGACCTTTACTCAATTGACCTTTAAGCTCTTTAAGTTGGTCTTGCATTTCTTTTGAAAATAGAGAGTTTGACATAATAATTAATGTATCGTTGGTTAGTGAATAAATGATTAATTGAGTAAGTAATAAAGATAATGATTATTTTCATATTGGCTTTATCTAAACTATCTCACTTACTTTACGCCTGTGCTGCGACGCTCGCAAGTAAGGATTGTAATGCTTGTCCAGGATGATCGGTTTTCATAAATTGTTCCCCGATTAAAAAGTGCTGAATATTATGGCTTAGCATCATGCGGATATCGTTACTGCTGTGAATGCCACTTTCGGTTACGATGAGCGGTCGTAGCAAGCTATCATTGGGATTTGCAGAAAGCGCATCATCAATGGCAAGCTCGCGTAATAGGGCGTTCTTTAAATCAAGTGTCGTCTGCAAATCCACATCAAAGGTGTTTAAGTCACGGTTATTGATACCGTAGATATTGTGCTCTGAATGTGGCAGTTGTAGGGCACGTTCAAGCTCTTCTGCCGTATGCACTTCTATCAACACATCCATACCAAGCTCGATGCTAAGCGCATGTAGCTCTTTCGCCTGTACGTCATCAAGGCACGCCATAATCAGTAATATACAATCTGCACCAAGTAAATATGACTGATAAATCTGATAGACATCAATCATAAAGTCTTTACGTAATATCGGCAGATCACAAGCTTCACGTGCTTGGACCAAGTAGCTATCATCACCTTGGAAGTAATCGCGATCTGTTAATACAGACAGACAGCTTGCGCCTGATTGTTCATACTGCTTAGCAAATAAAGCCGGCGCAAAGTTGTGATTGATAATACCTTTAGAAGGTGAGGCTTTTTTTATCTCAGCAATAATACCGATATCAGCGACGCGCAGGGCACTGGCAAAATCGCGACGAGGTTGTTTATCTGCCGCGACTTTTACTTGTAAGTCCTCAAGTGATAACAGATTACGAGCAGCAGCAACTTCATCGTGTTTGGTAGCAACGATACGCTGTAATACTGAAGGAATATGTGAGCCAACTGTTTTGTTAGTAGTCATGGCGGTATCCAAATATGGTTAAAGATAAATAGTCTATGATGGCTAGGTTTATGTACTTATAAGTTAAGCATTGGCTGCTAATTGCTGCGTATATTGTGCCAAAGACTCAAGCTTCACTAAAGCCTCGCCATTTTGGATAATTTTTTGTGCTCGGCTCACACCGTTTGGATAGTTGCTTGCAAGTCCTGCAGTATATATCGCTGCGCCTGCATTTAACGCAATCATATCGCGCGCTTTAAGCACTGATCGTTCATGTGTCTCTGTACCTGACAAAGCGGCACGTATTAGCTCAAGGCTTTGCGCTGGTGAGTCAACATCAAGCCCAATCAAGGTTTGTGAATCAATACCTGCATCCTCTGGCATCATATCATAGACAGAAATTTCACCATCTTTTAATTCAGCCACCGTGGTCGAGGTTGCGAGACTTATTTCATCCAAACCATCTTTTGCACCGACGACCATCACGTGGCGCGCGCCTAGATTTTTCATGACCTTTGCTAAAGGTTCACATAATTGCGCGGTAAAAACGCCAATCACCAAATTGGGCGTACCAGCAGGGTTGGTGAGTGGACCTAAAATATTAAAAATCGTTCTAGATTTTAGCTCACGGCGTACTGGATTGGCATAACGCATGGCGCTATGGTGGTTTGGCGCAAATAAAAAGCCAATACCTTGGTCTTCGATACAGGCTTGAGCTTGCTCAGGTGTCAGCGATAGACTGATACCAGCTTGCTCAAGCAAGTCCGAACTACCAGATTTGCTTGAAACACCGCGGTTACCATGTTTGGCAACTTGTGCACCTGCTGCTGCTGCTACCAACGCTGCCGCTGTAGAGACATTAAATAAGTTGGCACCATCACCACCTGTACCAACGATATCGACCATATAGTCACAGTCTTTTGGGGCGATATTTGACGCTAGTGCACGCATAGCACTTGCTGAGGCGGTAATCTCATCGATTGATTCGCCTTTCATACGCAGACCGGTCAAAATAGCACCCATCATGGCATCACTACATCTGCCTTGCATGATGATTAGCATCACTTGATACATCTCATCAAAGGTCAGATCAATGTGTTGAAAAATCCTACCTAATGCGGTGGTTAGTAGCTCATGGATACTGTCATCTGACAACTGATGGATATCTTCTGGCGTACGGGTTACGTTTGAAAGTACGTTCTGCAAAGGAGCAGTGGTCATCATATTCTCACTTATTATTATTTTAAATTTTTAGATAATTTCTAGCGGCTAGCCTTAGCCCACCTGTGGCAAATTATCGGTGTCTATAACAGCCAAATGATGCGCTCGTAAAAAGTTATTAAGCAGCTGATAGCCAGCCTCGCTTAAAATGGATTCAGGATGAAACTGTACCCCTTCAATGGCAAAGTCACGGTGACGAATACCCATGATTTCTTCTATACTGCCATCGATATGTTGTGTCCAAGCAGTGACCTCAAAGCCTTCTGGTAAGCTTGATTTATCAATGACCAGTGAATGATAGCGGGTAAACTGTGCAGGATTGGGTAAATCCATAAACACACCCTCTCCATTATGGTAAATAGCGGATAAGCGTCCGTGCATCACTTCGCTTGCTTTGACTATGTTACCGCCAAACGCCTGTCCAATAGCTTGGTGACCCAAGCAGATACCCAGTATTGGTATCATGTGTTTAAAAGTATCAATCAATTCAAGTGAGATGCCGGCGCTATCAGGGGTGCAAGGTCCAGGACCGATAACGATGATGTCAGGCGCAAGCGCTTTTATTTGCTCAATGCTAATCTCATCATTACGACAGACGGTGATGTCCTGCTGCAATTCACCGAAGTACTGTACAATATTATATGTAAAGCTGTCGTAGTTATCGATCATCAGAATCATGAGGGCTTCAACTTATTGAGATGTTTACTGTTGGCATTGATTAATAAATTTGTATGGCAGTTTGCTATGTCACTTAATGTTAAAGATTTTATGGCATCATTATATTAACATTATTTTGTCGTCTATCAAATGTGATGATTCTATAGATTGAATGTCGATAGATAAAAGTATGTTTAATCGTTAATGGAACGGCAACTTGGCACCATTACCGCTGCTAAAAAAAGTATATTTTCAAAAAATATTTGTAAATGTTCCACTATGGTGCACGTGCACTAAATATATTCTTATCTATGCACTATTATGATGCTAATATTATGATATTGAATCGTTGATATTCATTGTTAGAAGCAAATGTGAGTCAATATTTTTTCTGGAAAATTAGTCTGTACTTTATTTAACCGACTGTATTTATTAGTAATAAACTAAAAATTTGATGATATAGAGTAATGAAACTAGCTAGGTTGGCATGGCTGTTGCATCTCCCTAGCATACAAGTATCTTGTATTGCCTTGCAGCACAAACTATTTATCAATCGGCGTCTGAAGAGTGCAACATTATTAGCGAGATATTGCTAATATAGCAATTGCATTTGTCTGATTGATAAAAATGTGTCATTAATAATAAAGACAGATACTGGCTGTTAGTATGAATAACGAGTAAAAACCGTTATCTTCAACCTCAGCACTGTTTAGTAATACAAAGCCATTACCATAATTTCAGTACCATGATAATCACTAGGGAAACTATCTATGTCAAATAAACTACTTGATCTGATCAAATCATCCAACGCTAAATGGGTTGATTTCCGCTTCACTGATACCCGCGGTAAAGAGCATCATATGAGCTTTCCAGCTCATAGCGTTGATGAAGAATCGATGGAAGATGGCAAAATGTTTGATGGCTCATCGATTGCTGGTTGGAAAGGGATTGAAGCATCAGACATGATATTGCGTCCTGATCCTGATACGGCGTTTATTGACCCATTCTTTGATGCGGTTACGGTTGTTGTGACTTGTGACATCATTGAGCCATCAACCCTACAAGGTTATGACCGTGATCCACGTTCTATTGCGCGCCGTGCTGAAGAGTATTTAAAATCTACCGGTATTGGTGACACTGCCTATTTTGGTCCTGAGCCTGAATTCTTTGTTTTTGATGAAGTAAAATGGTCTGTGGGCATGTCTGGTGTCAGTCATGAAATCGTCGCTGAAGAAGCCGCTTGGTCAACTAATAAAGACTACGAGTGGGGTAACATGGGTCATCGCCCACGTGTCAAAGGCGGTTATGTACCAGTGCCACCGGTTGATAGCGCACAAGATATGCGTACCGTCATGTGCGATCGCATTGAAGATATGATTGGTGAAGGTTGTATCGAAGTCCATCACCATGAAGTTGCGCCTTGTCAGTTAGAGATTGGCGTTGCTTTTAACACTCTAGTACGCAAAGCAGATGAAGTGCAAAAACTCAAATATGCCGTACATAATGTTGCTCATCAGTTTGGAAAAACCGCAACCTTTATGCCAAAGCCTATCGTTGGTGACAATGGCTCTGGTATGCACGTCCATATCTCAATCTCAAAAGATGGTGTCAATACTTTCTCTGGTGATGAATATGCGGGCTTGTCTGAAACGGCATTGTATTTTGTCGGTGGTATCATTAAACACGCTCGTGCACTTAATGCGATTACCAATCCATCGACCAACAGCTATAAGCGCCTTGTGCCACATTATGAAGCGCCTATCAAGCTTGCGTACTCAGCATCTAACCGTTCAGCGTCTATCCGTATTCCGCACGTTAGTAGCCCAAAAGCAGTGCGTGTTGAAGCACGTTTCCCTGATCCAGCAGCCAACCCATACCTAGCGTTTGCGGCGTTGTTGATGGCTGGTATTGACGGTATTCAAAACAAAATGCATCCAGGTGAAGCGGCTGATAAAAACTTATATGATTTGCCACCAGAAGAAGAAGCATTGATTCCAACGGTCGCTGAAAACTTAGAAGTGGCGCTACAAGCACTAAAAGATGATCATGAGTTCTTATTAAAAGGCGATGTATTTACCAAAGAGATGTTAGAGGCTTATATTGCTCTAAAACAAGAAGAAGCACAGCGCGTCAACATTACTGTACATCCAGTAGAATTTGACTTATATTACAGCTGCTAATTTGTCGTTAAAAATTTAAAAGCTCAATAAAAAACCAGTTAAGTAGATCTTAGCTGGTTTTTTTTGCTCTTGAATATTTGTGTTGACTGAGCTGACAAAATTTCTGTGCAGACGATACTGCTTTAATATGAAAAGTAACGCATAATAGTTTCATCTGTATATTAATAATAAGTATCTATTAGGCTGACTGACTATGACTCTATTATCAAAAAGTAATCTTTTGAATAAAAGTGTGACTTTAAGCCTGCTGACGGGTTTTATAGTTAGCACGGCTAGTCTTTGGATGCCTGTTGCAAATGCCGCTGCTATTTATAAAGTCATTGATGAAAAAACGGGTCAAGTCACCTTTACCGATCGCCCGCAGAACTACGAAAATAAACCGGGCAAGAAAATTAGTGAAACTTCTGTTATAACGGACACTCGCTCTACGTCCAATAATGCTACTAATAACAGCACCGCAGTAGATAGTAATCCTATTGCACCTGCTAAGCCAATGGTCACTAGCAATGCAATACCGCCAGCGATGGCAAGTGCTTCAAGCGCAACTCAAGCACCACGCGTCAGTTATCAATTAACGATGATTGAGCCTAGCGAAGAGCGCGCCTATCGTCGTCCGGCGCAAAGTATCGTGGTTACTCTACAAATCAAACCTGCATTACAAACAGGCGATAGTGTGAGTATTATGCTTGATGGTAATGAGGTAGCTCAAGGTTTAAGCGCTTCGATTTCTACGGTTGATATCCTACCGGGCTCTCATGTTATTCATGCTGTGATTAAAAACGCGAAAGGGCAGACGTTAAAGCAGATATCACGAACTATTTATGTGATTCAAAATACGCAGACATTGCAAAATAATAAAAAAATTGCTGAGCAGCTTTTGGCTTATCAGCGCTTGCCTTGGCATCAAAAGGTGTTGTTAAAACTGCGTCAAGATGGCAAACAGCCTAATATGCAAACCTTTAATAAACCACAAGTAGACACACCTATGACTCTTGAGCAACCAGCTATAAAGTAGCCTATGATGAATAATGTTATCTAAAAAATAAAGGCAATCACTGATATCAGCGATTGCCTTTATTCATACTCATCTTTTCATATAACTTTGACTGTATTTTATTTAGTCAACTCAATCGTACCATTGGCAGTGACTGAGATGGTGCTGTTACCAGATTCAAAGTTTTGGCTTGGTACCGACGCATCAGCACTCTCAGCTTTCATACTCATTGCATTATACATCGGGCGCGGATAATTGCTGCCAGTGTTTAGATTGACATTGACGACACGATAGCCGCGTGCATCCCAAGCACGGGTCATATTTTTAGCTTGCTGCTGAAAAGCGCGTGAAGCCTCAGTCATTAGCTTTTGCTCTAGTGCATTCTTTTTGATATCTGAAACACCAAAGCTAAGATTTTCCATCACTAAGGTTTCTTGTAAATCAGCAATCAGCTGGCTAGTTGCGGTAAAATCCGTACTTTTTAGATCGATATTTGCCTGTCCTGTCCAGCCAACGATTTTATTGCTTTTATCATAGCGTGGGTAGGTACGCTGTTGCCCTGTACTGACGGTGACAGTTGGGTAGCGTTTAGCGATTTTCAAAGCATTATTAATCGAAGTGTTTAATGTGGTTGCTAATGCTTTTGCATCGGTTGCCTGTGCTTTTTTATATAAGCTGGCAGTGACCTCATCGTTTTGAATCTCTTCTTTTACTTCTGCCTGAAAAGTAAGTTGGTCGTAGCCAGTTGGTGCTGCATGAGCGCTTCCCATCATCGCTGTTAATAAAAGTGCTGTACCAGTGCTGAGAGCAGCTTTACTAGTTAATATGTTTTTCATCATAATCTCCTGAATGACGTAATTGTGTTTGAAGAAGTTAATTTGAAAGCCATAAAAATGCATTTTATTTATTTGGCATTTTTTATAGCATTTAAGCTTCTTAGCTAAAATAGCAAAATTTAAAAGTATCGCTGTGAGAATTTTGTCACTCAAGTTACAGGCGCATGTAGTATAAAAAGCGAACAGTTTTACGATTGGGGTTGTAATAATGAAAAATTCTTGTATAATCTGCAGCTGGTGGCCCCATTGGTAGCCTCGCAACATTGTTCTATGAATCCCGCCAGGACCGGAAGGTAGCAACGGTAATAGTTATAATGTGTGCCGAGGATGTGCTGATGGGGTCGCTTTTTTTTGCCCAAAATTTGATAATAAAATATATAAATAAGCCCAAATATTGAATCCTGATAATAAGCCCTTCATTATAAAGGGCTTTTTTTTCGCCTGTCTTTTGTCTTATTTTGAACTTTTAGTAAACTATATAAGTTAAAATACAATACAGTAACTTTTATTAACAATAAGATTAATACAAAGCGTATTGGAGTCTGACGATGAAAGTGTTTGTTTGGTCATTCATTGTAGTGGTTGTATTGGTAATGATTTTTGGTACATCAATATTTAATAAGTTGGTACGCGCCCGTAATCAAGCAAAAAATGGTTTTGCGCAGATAGATGTACAGCTAAAACGTCGTCATGATTTGATTCCAAACCTAGTCGAAACTATACGACGTTACTTGTCTCACGAGGAAGAGACGCTGATACGCGTTATTAGTGCGCGCAACCATGCTCAGAGTCTGCAGGATTCTAGCAAGCATCAGCCAGACTCGCTTGAACACATGGCGCTATTTGCCAAGGCTGAGAGTATGTTGTCCAAAGCATTAGGACAGTTCTCAGCTGTCGTGGAAGCGTACCCTGAGCTAAAAGCAGACAGCATGATTAAAGAGTTAATGGATGAGCTGACCAATACTGAGAACCGCATTGGCTTTGCCCGTCAGCACTATAATGACAGCGTGATGTTCTACAACAATGACCGCGAGGTATTTCCCAATAATCTGATTAGCACGACTTTTGGTTTTCGTCCTCTTAGTCCATTGGTCTTTGAAGATCGAAAAGCGATTGCACAAGCACCTGTCGTCAATATGGGCTGATGTTTCATTACGTTCGGATGCTTAAATGCGTTTAGCTATTTTTAAGTCAGGCAACTAGATGGATTTTTTTGGTGAACAGCGCACCCGTACTCAGCGTAGCCTATTGCTCTATGGGCTATTTTTTCTCATTGTCTTTGCACATCTGGCAGTAGCGCTGGGTATCATGGCGCTGCTGCTGACGATATTTACTGGTGGCATTGATCATTGGGTGTTGATACTGGTTGTGGTCTGGATAATCGGTAGCTTTGTCATTGGCAGTTTTTTAGAGTACAGACGTTTAGAAGCGGGTGGTCGCGCTATTGCTCAGCGTGTGGGCGGGGTTCGCCTATTTATCGACCACAGCCAAGATGCGTGGGAGCATAGTCAAGGGATTGCCCATCAGCATGAGCCTGCACCAAAGGTTCGCTTCAGTGCACGCCAAATTGCGGTACGTGATGAGCGTGATTTCCCGCCTGTTTATCGTCGCTATTATGAGATTGCCCAGCAGCTAGCGATTGCTTCAGGTTTTAGTATGCCAATATTATATGTGTTGCCTAACGAGCAAGGCATCAATGGATTCGTTGCAGGTCGTCATAGTCAAGATATGGCACTTGTAGTTACTCAAGGCGCGCTTGATAAACTGTCTGATGAGGGGCTATATGGTCTGATAGGGCACGAATATGGTCATTTCTTACATGGTGATGCCAAGTTTAATCTACAACTAATGGTTGTGCTGGCAGGCTTACAATTACTCTATGACTGGAGTGATCCAATTTCCAATCATCGTTCTCTTGATACTGATATCACTTCCCATCAGTCTCTATCACAGAGACAAGTTGATCATTTTGCACGCAGTACAGAGGCGCAAACCGCCCGTTTTACCACTCATAGTGAGTGGGTCACTTACTGGCAGCAGCAATCACAACAACAGCAGTCCTCCGCCAAGCGTCAGTCGAAATGGTTGCAAAATATACCTGTAATAGATCGACAAGCACCGCGTAATATCTGGACATTACTAATACATGGGTTGAGCTTCTCTAGCATGGCAAGTGCTCAACTAATCAAGCACAGCTTTAACCGCGAGCGTGAATTGCTAGCCGATGCGACCAGTATACAGCTCACACGCTCGCCAGCAATTATGGAAACCTTGCAAGCCATTCATCAAGATTCTTTGGGTTCGCGCTTGACAGGTATCGCCGATATTAATGGACTGAGTCATTTTTTCTTTGCCAGTAGCGGCGCCGACCTAGGTGATGTCTCATGGTTTGCCACTCATCCAAGTTTGAGTGAGCGTATGAACGCCATTAATGCTAATACTTATCACGACTTTGCCATACAAGTTGCCAAAGAAAAACGTATTAATCAGAAGAAAGTACAAGAAGTTTATGAGCAGCGCCGGCTGGGTGATTGGGGAGTAATAACAGCAAATAGCCTCAAAAGAAGAAATAATAGCCTAAGTACAGAATCGCCAGAAAAAATCATAATTCAATCTCAGTCATCACCTAGTATTTATAAGAACAATGATACAAAAATAAGTAGTGATTTAGACACGGACTCAGGTCTTGAGTTCGCTGTAGAGAAGGATGTGATAGTTGATGGGCGTTTACAAGTAAAAGCAAAGTCGATCGATAAACGTCAGCTGATAAGGCCATGGCAAGCAAAGCATGATAGCGACCTGCTGGCAAAAAAATTAATCAGTACTGCTGCTATAAACAAGGTGTCATTGCCACAATATGTGCTTAATCACAGTTATCATCCGCGGGGTGCGCAAGTTTTGATTGAGGCAGTGATGTTATGCCATCAAGGTTGCATATTATCTACAATTGCCACTTATGATTTATCAGATATCTGGAGTGGTATTCCTAAAGATAGGGTAGTGACTACGACTGATAGTAGCTCTACGTCTAATGTAAAACCTCGAATTGATATAATGAGTGATCAGAAAATATTGTTGCATACCATAGACCAGCAGTTACTAGAGATGGTTGCTGGTATTGATCGGCGGTTAGATAGTGCTTTGATAATATTTGCTATAAAGCAACTATCCCAGCATAATTTATCCGAAAGCGTAATAAATGAACTACGCTTAAAAAGTGAAAGTAGCCATAGCCACCAAAGCCATCTATATTATAAACAGCAAACAAAATCTCGTACCATGCTGATGCGCTATCAGCACGGCATCATTGAGCTGTTTAAAAGTCAGTTAACCGTCGATTTAAGCAGAAATTTTGCTGATGAAATAGCCAATGATGACGTTTACATGGGTGAGCCTAAACCAGTATTCATGCGCTCAGAGAATACAATCTCTCGGTCACCATCAATTTTGTCATTATGGCAGGCGCTGCACTTACAGCAACTACTGCCTATACTGGCTGGTGTTTTAAACCATAAGTTAGCAAATGCTAATGAATCATGGCAACTGGAGTTACGAGCTGGTTTAGATGATATTTATGCCCAGCTTGATCCATCAGGTCAGGTTTTTAACAGCCTTGGCAACGCTGAAAAAACAATATTAACGCTACTAGCCTACCGATTATCAAAAGATGTCAAAGGTCAGGTAGCATCAGCTCTGAGTGGTAGAAGTTTTAATGTGTCCAATTATGTTGTATATGTGCGCCGTCATGCACGCCTGATTGATATTGATTTAACAGCAGTGAGCAATGCAAATTTACAATGGCTACTATTGACTGCACAAAATTTAAATAGTGTGCAATTATTGGCATTGATAGAAGCAGTGCCTGTTTTTATATCACCAAGCATAGACAGTGAAGAGGCTGGTGATAATTATCAAGACAGGCAGCAGAGTGATGGTCAAATAGAGTATAATAGCGCTATACAAAACAGCCATATTGATGATGTCATTACTGATAATCTATATATAGTTAGCAACTATCGTCAATGGCTAAGTACATTGCATACAGTGATGTTACACGATACGATAGTCAGCCAAGATGAATATGATTGCTTAACGATACTAGCAGAGCACTGGCTTGGTGTTAAACAGCTTTTTTAGGTAGATTGGACGATTTTATAGTTAATGCATCAAGTAATTGTTAGCATCGTTTTTGACAGTAAAAGCCTGTAAACCCATTTTAGATAAGTAGGATAGTAGAGTCGCATGAGTGATATCCAAGACCCGCAGCTGGTATTACAGCACCGTGTACAGCAGCGTCAGATTTTAGCGATGATGGGTATCAATCAGTGGGTGCATCCAAGCTCAGAAACTCTTAATATCAGTGATATTGCAGCATCTACTGTCATGCCCAGTATGACTCAGTCTGATTCTACTTCTAGCAACGTCAAGACACAGCCAAATAATGAACAGCCAGTTGTCAGCATCGTAAATCCAGATGAAGAAAACGTTGAAATATTAGATAGCAGTGCTGACCATAATGTCTCTGCTTATCCATATAATGAAGCGGGAACTGACGACCTCCAAGATATAAGCGCGCATACCTTTAACCAGCAAAGCCCAGTTACTTATAATTTTGATGCAGTCAGCCCTGATACCGCAGTTGGTTCTAAGACAGATACGGTCGTTCAACAAGACGTTGCCCTGTTTGATGAGCAGGTATTTTCTAATGACAATCATTATGACCATACCCTTAAGGTAGCACCGTTCGACTTACAAGGTGGTCGTTATGGCGATTGGGTAATCATTGCTGATATTCAAGCGCTTAATAATGACAGCCAAAAACTGTGGCAAAATATCACACAAGCGCTATCAATCTCTTGTGAGACAACATCATTCCCTATCTGTGAAGGCATGGATACGGCTGAGCTTGCCAATGCCAGTTTTGCTGGACATGTCTTTAAAATTGGACGCTGCGAAGAAGAAATAAAGGTGTTGGCGTTGACTGCGTTACCTGAAGGGCTTGAGCATCCCGATTTGACTGCTGCACCAACGTTAGATGAAATGCTTACTGATAGTCGCTTAAAGCGCACGCTTTGGGAGATGATTTCTGGTTCGGCTGATTAATAGTGAAAGTTTTGATCATTTTTTATAAGCAACATAGTCGTTAGCCAATAAAATAAAAATGTAAGAAGTATTTCAATGGTTAACTTTTAAATCCCATAAGTTTTAAATCCCATAAGTTTTAAATCCCATAAGTTTTAAATCCCAACTAACAACGATGATTTTATCATATTTAGGATAATGATTATGACTACCAAAGCCACTCCTAACCGTGTACCTAATTTTTCAGCAGGCCCTGCTACTATACCGACCGCCGTGTTATCACGTGCTCAAGAAGAGTTGCTAGACTGGCAAGGACGCGGCGTATCGGTGATGGAAATCAGCCATCGTAGTAAAGAATACATCGCGATTACTGAAAAAGCTGAAGCCAAACTGCGCTCATTGATGGATATTCCAGACAATTATAAAGTGCTGTTTTTGCAAGGTGGCGCCAGCTTACAGTTTTCAGCCATTCCATTAAATCTGTTAAATGGTGGACGCGGTGACTACCTCACTACTGGTGCTTGGTCAGGAAAAGCCATTAAAGAAGCGCAGCGTTATGCTAATTTAGGTCTTGGTGAAGTTAATCTGGTGGCAACAGGCAAAGACAGTAACTTTACCGACGTGCCAGACCAAAGTGACTGGAACCTGAGCGAAGATGCGGCGTATTTCCACTACTGTGCCAATGAGACCATTCATGGTTTGCAAGTATTTGAGCCACCGAAAGTTGATGCGCCTATTATCGTTGATATGTCATCTTGCATTTTGTCACAACCGATTGATGTATCTAAATTTGGGATGATTTATGCTGGTGCGCAAAAGAATATTGGTCCAGCTGGGCTAATTATTGTCATCATTCGCGAAGACTTATTAGGGCAGGCAAGTGAGTGGTGCCCGCTACTCATGAACTATGAACACCAAGCCGAAAAAGAGTCTATGTCAAACACGCCAGCGACGTACTCTTGGTACTTGGCAGGGCTGGTCTTTGATTGGTTAGAAGAGCAAGGCGGCGTTGCTGCTATCGGAAAAATCAATCAACAAAAATCGGATTTGCTCTATAAAACGATTGATGATAGTCGCTTTTATAGCAATCCAGTCGACCCTAAGTATCGTTCTATCATGAACGTCCCGTTTACGTTGGCTGACAGCAGTCTTGATAAAGTGTTTTTAGAAGAGTCAGAAGCCGCAGGTTTACTGCATCTAAAAGGTCACCGCGATGTTGGCGGTATGCGTGCTAGCATCTACAATGCGGTGTCGCTAGACTGGGTACAGCAACTGGTCGACTTTATGATTGCGTTTGAAAAGAAGCACGCTTAAGTCAGTACAGTTTTTGGAAAAAAGACGCACTTTTATGAGTTGCGTCTTTTTTTATGAGCATTAATGCTTATCATTGGTGAATAATGTGTCATTGTGTCATAGAGTCACTTTCACGCTGCAAACCATTAGGTTAAAAAATCTAAGTTTGTTATGATAAAATTTTGCGGCACTTACTGCTTTACATATAGAGCAGCACTTCAGTCAATTATCATCATATTCATTGGGCTAGCACAGGGGTTTGTTATAACTTTATTATGATAAAAAATACCATGCTAAAAACTGTCCTATTAGTGACCATGGCGAGCTGGATACCAGCCAGTATCGCGGTGCCGATCACTACTACTGCGCTTGGTCATAATAGTCCTACTGAATATATCAACGCCCCATTTATGCCGTATGCCAATCCAAATGCGCCCACCGGTGGCACGTTGTCGCTTGATGCGCGCGGTACTTTTAATGCGGCTAATAAATGGATGACCACGGGGGTAGCAATGGCTGGCACCGACTATCTATATGATACCTTGATGACTGGCTCATTAAATGAAGCTTTTACCATGTATCCGCAGCTGGCAAGTAAGGTCACTTATGACCCTGATGATACCAGCTGGATTATTTATCATATCAATCCTGCCGCACGCTTTTGGGATGGATCACCGGTGACCAGTCATGATGTAAAAGCCACTTACGACGCGATACTGAACAAAGGGCCGATGTATATTCGCAGCTATTTGGGGGATATTAAAGACATTCAGATTATTAATAAACAGCAAGTAAAATTTGTTTTTGCCTCTGATAAAAATAAAGAGATTTTATTAACGGTTGGTCAATTTCCTATTTTTGCCAAGTCCTCTATCGATGCTGATTTTGAAAAAATTAGCCTAACGCCATTGATGGGTAGCGGTCCTTACAAATTAGGGCGCGTTGATGCGGGACGGGCGGTCAGTTATGTGCGTGATCCCAATTATTGGGGTCGTGATTTGATGGTCAATCGTGGTCGTTATAATTTTGATATGATTAAGTTTGTCTACTATCAAAGTGATGAGATTGCTTTTGAAGGTTTTAAATCGGGTCAGTATCGTTTTCGCCCAGAGAACAAAGCGTCTAACTGGGCAACGGGTTATAATTTCCCCGCAGTAAAAGCAGGTCTTATTAATAAAGAGTCAATAAGCAGTCAAAATCCAGTGCCGATGCAAGCACTTGTCATGAATATGCGTCGGCCCATCTTTCAAGATATTCGTGTCCGTCAAGCATTAACCGCAGCTTATGATTTTGAGTGGATGAATAAAACCTTATTTCATGGGCAGTATGAGCGTTTGCAAAGCTTTTTTCATGGCTCAGAGCTTGCCGCCACTGGCACGCCGACAGATGCAGAGATGCAGGTGCTAAGTCCATTATTATCTAAACTTGAGCCAATGCAGCGCAAAGCAGTATTAATGGAGTGGCAGCTGCCAACCAGTGACGGTAGTGGCTTTAATCGCGAAGGGTTGTTAAAGGCGCGGCAGCTGTTGCTAGATGCTGGATTTTATTATGAAGATATGAAGCTGTATCAGCCGGATGGCAAGCTTGCTCAGATTGAAATTTTAATGACAGGCGAAACCATGGGTCGAGTGTTGTTGCCTTATATTCGTAATCTAAAGCGTTTAGGCTTTGATGTGACGCTACGCCAAGTGGATGGTGCACAATATTATGAGCGTGTGCGTCGTTTTGATTATGACATGGTAGTCGATGTATTCGCCCAGAGCTTATCGCCTGGTGCTGAGCAAGCGGCATTTTGGGGCAGTGCGGCGGCTGATGAGCCTGGTAATCATAATACGGCTGGCATAAAAAATACCGCTATCGATACAGTAACAGCGTTGCTTGCCAATGCTAAAAACCGTGATGAGATTGTACTCTATACTCAGGTGCTCGATCGCCTGCTGCGTGCAGGTCACTATTTGGTGCCGTTATATGGTAAGTCTAGTACCAATGTCGCATATTGGAATCAATACCGTCATACTGAAAAGCTGCCATCTAATGCCATCGGTATTGATTACTGGTGGACGGATAAAAAAGCAGAAGCACGCGTTAATCAATATTTAAAACAGTAATCGACAATGACAGTAAGTGACAGTGACATTAAAAGTAATTTGAAAGAATTTAATAGACATTAGCAATAAAGATAACCACTGGTAAGGATTTAGTATGAGTATTCGTATTCACCCAATTAAAGCGTTCAATGACAACTATATTTGGACATTAATCAATGAGAGTAACAAGCAAGCCATTGTTATTGATCCGGGTCAAGCGGCACCAGTCGTTGCTTATTTAGAGGAAAATGGATTAGAGCTGACGTCTATCTGGACGACTCATCATCATCATGACCATATCGGCGGCGTTGCAGAGTTACAAGAATCGTATCCGATGACGCATCTGGTTGCGCATACTGAGCATAATGTCGATGAAGATCAGACCATAAAGGATGGTAGTACAGTAAGCGCGTGGGGCTGCTCTGCGCAGGTATGGGATGTGTCCGGTCATACCGCTAGCCATATGGCTTATATATTAGATATCGATGGCCTTAAGCATTGCTTTTGTGGCGATACCTTATTTAGTGCTGGATGCGGACGTGTGTTTACAGGAACGATTGAGCAGTTGCATGACAGCTTTAAGCGTCTAAATGGACTGCCATCTGAGACGCTGTTATATCCTGCACATGAATATACTGCTAGCAATCTACGTTTTGGGTTGTCGATTGAGCCTGTTAATGAAGCGATGCAGCAAGCTTTGGCACAAGCAGAAGACAAAACCGCACAAGGCATTCCGACGCTCCCCGTTACTTTAGGACATGAACGTGCGATCAATGTATTTTTACGCACGCAAGAGCCGAGTGTGATTGCAGGTGTAAAGGCTCAGTTTAATACCGATGATGATAAATCTTTGACTGTATTTGCAGCTCTACGTGAGCTTAAAAATAACTTTTAAATTCTAATCAATGCTTTGACTGACGCTTTGATAGTTATTAGCTGCGCATTCTTTCTATTGCCATATTTCTTACTATTAGGAAGCCGCCATTATGGGTCGTTATATCTTAAAAAGGTTGTTATTGATATTACCGACGCTATTTTTGATATTGCTGGCGAATTTTGTCATTGTACAAGCAGCGCCCGGCGGTCCTGTTGAGCAGCAATTCGCCATGATTGAGCAAGGTGCAAAAGACAATGCCTTGGGCGGTAATATTGGTGCGGGTAGTTCAGGTAATAATAGTACGTATCAAGGCACGCGCGGCCTATCAGAAGAGATGGTGGCGGCGATTAATGCACAATATGGCTTCGACAAATCCGCGCCTGAGCGCTTTTGGCTAATGCTAAAAAATTATGCCCAGCTGGATTTTGGGGAGTCGTTTTTTAAAGGGCAATCGGTCACTGATTTGATTATCGAGAAGCTACCCGTTTCAATCTCGCTTGGGCTTTGGAGCACGCTGCTGATTTATATGATAGCGATTCCACTAGGGGTCTATAAAGCCATGCATCATGGCTCAGGGATTGATAAAGTCACAGCCATGCTACTAGCTATCGGCCATGCGATTCCCGTTTTCGTATTTGCCGTTATATTACTAGTGTTTTTTGCAGGTGGCAGCTACTGGAATATCTTTCCACTGCAAGGCTTGACCTCTGAGAATTTTGATCAATTGAGCGTGCTGGGTAAAATCAAAGATTACTTTTGGCATTTGGCGCTACCGCTGCTAGCAAGTACGGTTGGTGGTTTCGCTGGCTTGACCTATTTGACCAAGTTTAGCTTTTTAGAAGAGCTCGGCAAGCAATATGTGCTTACTGCTCGTGCCAAAGGCTTGGGTGAGCGTCAAGTGCTATATGGACATGTGTTTCGTAATGCCATGCTGATTATTATCGCCGGTATTCCAGCGGCTATCGTTGGCATTTTCTTTGCCGGTAATTTCCTTATTGAGATTATTTTTAAACTTGATGGTTTGGGCTTGTTAGGTTTCGAAGCCATTCAGCAGCGTGATTATCCCGTGATATTTGGCACGCTGTTTATTTTTACCTTGGTCGGACTGTTATTACAGTTAATCAGTGATTTAAGTTATCACTTAATTGATCCCCGTATCGATTTTGAGGGGCGCTAATGTCAAGTCATCCATTACCTTCAATGCACTCAAGCGCATCTGCTATTGCTATAGAAAAAAAACGTCGCCTAAATCCTATCTGGCAGGCGCGACTTAATCGCTTTCGTCAAAATCGTCTTGGTGTCATATCGCTATTCATTTTTGCCTTGATATTTGTCATCTGTATGGCAGCCAATGTGATTGCCAATGACAAGCCGCTACTTGTACAGTATCAAGGCGATTACTACTTCCCCGTACTAAAAGCCTATCCTGAGACGACTTTTGGCGGAGTGTTTGAGACCGAGACCAATTACAAAGATCCTGCGGTACAGACGCTGATTACTGAGCAGGGTTATTATGTGATGCCGATCATTCCGTTTGCTGATCAGACGCCAAACGTTGAGCTAGGTATTCCATATCCAGCGGCACCCAATAGCCAGAATTGGCTTGGTACGGATGACTTGGGTCGCGATGTGCTGGCGCGTATACTGTATGGCATGCGAGTGTCATTATTATTTGGTCTGGCATTGACACTAGCGGGCGCAGTGATTGGTATTATCGTCGGTGCGATACAAGGCTATTACGGTGGTTGGATAGATTTGGCAGGGCAGCGCTTCATGGAGGTTTGGGGCGGTATGCCGCAGCTGTTTATGATTATTATTTTGGTCAGCTTATTTAGCCCTAGTATTTTTATGCTATTTGCGATGATGTTATTGTTTGGCTGGATGGGATTGGTTGGTTTGGTACGGGCAGAGTTTTTGCGCGCGCGTAACTTTGATTATGTGCGTGCGGCGCGTAATCTGGGGGCTTCCGACAGCCAAATCATGCTAAGGCATATCTTGCCCAATGCGCTAGCGTCAAGCTTGTCACAGCTGCCATTTATCTTAACGGCCAATATTATTGCGTTAACAGCGCTAGATTTCTTAGGTTATGGTTTACCGCCTGGGTCACCGTCGCTGGGTGAGCTGATGGTACAAGGGAAAAACAATCTTGATGCGCCTTGGCTGGCCTTATCGGGATTTTTTAGTTTAACCTTTATTTTATCGTTGCTCATCTTCGTTGGCGAAGCACTGCGTGATGCCTTTGATCCGAGGCGCTCTTAATATGACAACTGAGAATATGACAACTGCTACTGAGCAAAATAGTCTTTTAAATGACAATCATAGCAATATATCAAATAAGCTCATGCTGACAGTGGATAAGCTTAACATCGTAACTACTTTGGGTACTGTTTTAGTCGATAAGCTAACGTATGAGCTCAGGCAAGGTCAGACGCTAGCCATCGTTGGTGAATCAGGCTCTGGTAAATCGATTGCAAGTCTCGCGCTATTAGGCTTGCTCCCAGATAGCTTGACCGTTACTGGTAAAGTGCAGTTAGCAGATACATTGGGTATGACTACATTACCGATAGCCAACGATAGAACACGTAATGCAGCTCTACGTGATGTACGTGGTCAGCGCATCGGCATGGTGTTCCAAGAGCCAATGACAGCGCTTAATCCATTGCATACAGTTGCCAAACAAATTGCAGAATCGCTCCGTTTAATCGGAGTATCCAAAAATCAATGGCATGAAAAAAGTATCACCTTGTTAAATGATGTCAATATCACCGATCCTACTGATAAGCTAAATCGCTATCCGCATGAGTTATCGGGTGGTCAGCGTCAGCGGGTGATGATTGCCATGGCATTAGCGCAGCAACCTGACATCTTAATCGCTGATGAGCCAACCACCGCGCTTGATGTGACCTTGCAACATGAGATTCTCGCTCTATTAGACAATCTTAAACGTCAGCATAATATGGCAATGATATTGATTAGCCATGACCTCAATCTGGTCAGGCGCTACAGTGATGAGGTAATTGTCATGCGCCAAGGGCAAACGATTGAGCAGGGTAGAACTGCAGCGGTATTTAGTCAGCCTAAAGCAGAATATACCCGCTCGCTTATCAAACAAGAATTTGGACAAGCGCTCAACTTCTCTGATAACGAGCAAAGTCAGCAATCAACTGTATTGCAAGTAAATAACTTGCAAGTACAGTTTCCAATTGAAAAAAGTCTGTTTGGTGGTACCAAACGCTGGTTTGAGGCTGTTAAAGATGTCGATATGAACCTGCAAAAAGGTCAGGCATTAGGCATCATTGGTGAGTCAGGCTCAGGGAAAACTACCATAGCGCTTGCGTTAAGTCAGTTACTTAGCAATCAAGCGCGTGTCAGTGGTCAGATAATGGTGAATAATCAAGATATTGCGGCGTTATCAAAACGTGATTTGCGCACCTTCCGCTCACAGATTCAAATGGTTTTTCAAGATCCATTTGCCAGTATTAACCCTCGTATGACTGTCATGGAAATCGTCGAAGAAGGGCTGTTAGTACAAGGCGTTGTTAAAGTAGCACGTCAGCAGGCAGTAATGAGCAGTCTTGCTACCGTGCATTTACCGTTAGAGTTTGCGCAGCGTTATCCGCACGAGCTATCAGGTGGTCAGCGTCAACGGGTGGCTCTGGCTCGTGCCCTTATTATGCAGCCAAGTCTCTTAATATTGGATGAGCCAACGTCTGCGCTTGATAGCACTACGCAAGTCACTGTAGTGAATTTACTACGTGAGATTCAAGAAAAATTGCAAATCAGCTATGTGTTTATCAGTCATGATTTAAAAGTAGTCCGTGCCTTGTGTCAGCAAATTATAGTGTTAAAAGAAGGCAAGTGCATTGAGTTTGGACGTACCGAAGACGTGTTTAATAATCCACAACATCCGTATGCAAAGCAATTATTTCAGGCGAGTGTGATATAGCCTAAGTAAATGATATTAAATACTCAGAACATAGCAGTTCATACTAATAGCGACATACCAAAAATCGCAATGGTACAATAAGTTTGGACAGTAGTTTACTTTATATAGAACCTAGTCCTATGTATATTATTTGAACCTTGCTTTATTCGGTTAGTTGAAACGGTCATTATTGTCATTAAAAAAGGATTTTTATACCCATGAAAAAACAAAATAGTATTGCTAAATTAGTAAGTAATAAGTTAGTAAGTAGCAAGTTAGTAAGTACCGATGGATTACAGCATGCTGGTTATTTAGCCGTTGCCAAGACACGCGCCAAAGTACTAAAAGCCTTTGCTTATGTTATCCCGATTAGAAGACCGATGTTATTCGTCGGCGCAAGCTCTTGTGATGAGCTATGCGACATGCTTATTAATGAAGGTAGCACCAATGTCTTTATCGTCACTGATGCGGTATTGAATAAGCTTGGTATACCTGCAAAAGTCACTGATTATCTAGATAGCAAAAATATCCGCTATAAAGTCTATGACGGTATTACGCCAGACCCTACTTTTAAAGTGGTTGAAGAAGGGCTACGCATCTCCATTGATGCTAAATGCGATTCTATTATTGCTATCGGCGGCGGCTCTGTGATTGATGCAGCTAAAATGATTGCTATGTCACAAGGCAACAATTGCAAGCCGCAGCAACTTATCGGCATACTCAAAGCACGAAAGCCTTCTGTACCGCTGTACTGTGTGCCTACAACTGCGGGTACTGGTTCGGAAGCGACACTTGGTGCAGTTGTATCAGATGATAAAACCCATCAAAAAGCACTATCTATCGACCCAAGAATGGTGCCATTAGCCGCCGCTATTGACCCAGTTATTATGAAAGGGATGCCGGCTCATATCACAGCGGATACGGGTATCGATGTGTTGACCCACGCCTTAGAAGCTTGGATGAGTGCTAATGCGAGCGTCGAGACCGACTATTATGCGGCCTCCGCGGTAAAGTCAGTTATGCAGAATCTGCCAGTAGTATATAAAGACGGCGGCAATCTCAAAGCCAGAGAAGCAATGGGCATTGCCGCTCACTACGGCGGTATTGCCTTTAATAAAGCGGGCCTTGGCTATGTCCATGCCATCGCTCATCAGCTTGGTGCGTATTATAGTATTCCTCATGGTCGCGCCAATGCCATCGTGTTACCTTATGTACTTGATGTCAATCGTCAAGCAAGCAAAAAAAGACTAGCAGATCTGGCTAGAAAAACAGGTATGCTTAAGGATGGTCAAGCCGGCAAGAGTGATGCTGTGATTGCAGATCATCTGATTGCGCAAGTTCGCGAATTGGTCGCTACTTTAAATATCGATCCAACGGTTAAAGGTATGAAAACCACTGACTTTGATAGTATTGCTAAAGCCGCAGCTAAAGAAGTCAGTGATACCTATGCAGTGCCAACGTATCTGTCAGCATCTGAAATCAAGGGTATTTTAACGAAGATTCAGCAAGCCAGTGATGAGCATGCCGATACTGATGTTAAGAGCGATAAAGTTGCATAGATGATTTGCTAAATGAATAATCTAGTCATGAATTAATAGAAAGCTTATTATCGAAAGGTAATAAGCTTTTTTTATGGCCATTCATTAAATATGGTGTATATAAACAACACTTTAGGAATATTTCTGTGAGACCTAAGGGTTACGATGGTTACATGATATTACCCTTAGGAGCCTTTCATGACACACCGATTATTAGTGAATTATAAATTACCAGCTAAAGTCGTGGGCATGGCGATAGTAGCGAGCAGTGTCTTTTATGTCGGTTGCGCCTCCACTGAAAAACCGCCTACGATAAAAAATGTTTCCATTGACAATCCTTATGCGCCTACTGACCCCAATTTAGCAGTAGCAACGGTCGCTGGTGGCTGCTTTTGGTGTGTCGAGGCGGGTTATGAAAAGATTCCTGGTGTGGTAGAGGTAGTGTCAGGTTATACAGGTGGCGAATCTAAAAATCCAACTTATAGTACTGTTTCAGCTGGTGGTACAGGGCATACTGAAGCAGCCCAAGTTTATTATGATCCGACCAAGATTACCTACAATGGTATTGTTCAAGCCCTATGGCGAATCGCTGATCCTACTGATGATAAAGGTCAGTTTGTAGATAGAGGTGCCCAGTATCGCCCAGCTATTTTTTATAATAGTGAGCAAGAAAAGCAGATAGCCGAAGCTGCTAAGCAATCGCTGCAAGCTTCTGGCGTCTATAAAAAGCCAGTCGTAATCGAGATTGTGCCTGTTAGCGAATTTTATCCAGCAGAAGAGTATCATCAGGATTATTACAAAAAGAATCCACTACGTTATAAAGCTTATACGTTTAACTCTGGTCGCTACCAGTTCATTGAAAGTGTCTATGGTAAAAAATATGAGTTAGATTTCAACCAATTCAAACCGACTGTAACCAGTGCAAAGTCAGCAATGTCGAATACCTCGTCAGCTACAGTAAAGCCGTCGACAGTTAAGACAAGTGCAGGTTTTGACCCAGAGACCTTTGTAAAACCGACAAAAGCTGATCTTAAAAAATCACTAAGTGACATTCAATATAAAGTCTCTCAGGAAGATAGTACTGAGCGCGCTTTTGATAACGAATATTGGGATAATAAAGAACTTGGACTGTATGTCGATGTGGTATCAGGTGAACCATTATATTCGTCTCGTGATCAATACAAGTCCGGTACTGGTTGGCCGAGCTTTACTCGTCCATTGAATGCTAGCTTTGTCGTGGAAAAGGCAGATCGAGGAATATTTGGTACCCGTACCGAGATTCGTAGCCGTTATGCAGATTCACACGTCGGTCATGTATTTGACGATGGCCCGGCACCGACGGGTAAACGCTACTGCATGAACTCAGCAGCAATGCGTTTTATTCCACTGGCGCAGATGGAAGCGGCTGGCTATGGTAAATGGATTAATGACGTAAAATCAGATAGCTAGGGATTGTTTGACAACCTTTAATAGCTTTTCAACATTGTTTAATGACTGAAAATCGTGAATAGTTTGCATTAAAAAAGGATACCTAATTAGGTATCCTTTTTTTAAATTTAACGTTTTTAGTCTATTAGAAAGCAGGTTTACGCTTCGGTACAGCATCTAAGAACTCATTGCGCGCTTGATTGTCATGTACATACTCACCTAACATCGACATTGTGCGCGTAGTAGAGTGTTGCTTATTGACGCCGCGCATCATCATACACATGTGAGCAGCATCCATTACTACTGCCACACCGCGGCAGCCCGTCACATCCATAATCGTCTGCGCTATTTGTTCGCTTAAATTTTCTTGAACTTGCAAGCGACGAGAAAACATATCGACGATACGAGCAAATTTAGACAACCCTAACACTTGACCGTTTGGTAAATAACCAATGTGTGCTACACCATGAAAAGGCAACATATGGTGCTCGCACAATGAATAAAACTCAATATTCTGCACCAATACCAGCTCACGGTTGGTCGATGGAAACAAAGCGTCATTAACGACTTCATCTAAGCTTTGATGATAGCCTTTGGTCAAATGCGCAAATGCTTTGGCAGCACGTGTTGGGGTGTCTTCAAGTCCTGGACGATGCAAGTCCTCACCCGTTGAGGCGATGAGCTGGCGATAGGATTCGATGCTTTCTTGGTAGTCTGATGCTATTGTTGCAGTATTGCTCATAAGTTTGGCAGCCATCCAAAATGTGGGTGTAGCTTAACGCTAAATCCTTAGTTACAAACAATGGTTGTAAAGGATTATTATAAAAATTGTGCAAGCTGGGAGGGCTGTGATTATACTCGAAATCTACTTAACTTCATACTGCTGTAGCCGGTAGTTCACCGTTTTATCAATATTAAATGGTATTATTGAGCGGGATTAGGCATTAATACAGTGTAAGCAAATACAGTTTACGACTGTTTACTTAAATCAATTCGTGTATAATAACTCATCTTTCAATTGGTACTTCCACTCGCTATTTGTTAGCCAACTATTAAAAATAATCGATCATTTAAATGACCTAAATTAACTTAAAAGGAAATATTATGCTATTACAAGGACAGCGTTTTGTCGTTACAGGCATCGCTAGCAAACTATCTATCGCTTGGGCAATCGCTGAAGCACTACATCGTGAAGGCGCGTCGTTAATTTTGACTTATCCTAATGATAAAATCAAAAAACGGGTAGATATGGCGGCTGAAGCATTTGAGGCGGACTTGGTCCTTGAGTGTGACGTGGCATCAGATGCGTCTATTGCGGCTTGTTTTGAGCAAGTCACTGCCCATTGGGGCGATGGCATCAATGGCGTAGTACATGCGATTGGCTTTGCACCGATGGATCAGCTTGATGGTGATTTTGTCAATGCGACAACCCGTGAAGGCAGTCATATCGCCCATGATATCTCAAGCTATAGCTTTGTGGCATTGGCAAAAGCATCGCGTGAGCTACTTGCTATGCGCCACGGCTCAATGTTGACGTTGACTTATGAAGGCAGTATTTCAGTATTGCCGAACTACAACGTCATGGGTATGGCAAAGGCGAGTCTTGAAGCCAGTGTTCGCTACCTTGCAACTTCAATGGGCGGTGAGGGCATTCGCGTCAACGCGATCTCGGCAGGTCCTATTCGTACGCTTGCCGCCAGTGGCATCAAGTCATTCCGTAAAATGCTCGATATCAGTGAAAAAATCGCCCCGTTACAGCGCAACATTACTCAAGCTGAAGTCGGTAATGCCGCACTATTTTTATTGTCGCCTTGGGCATCTGGTATCACTGGCGAGATTATGTTTGTTGATGCAGGCTTCAATACGGTTGCGATCAGCGAGCAGCTAATGATGCTTGATGAGCAGAAATAGTTAAAAGGTAATCCTCAGCGATATATAATGAGAAGTAAGGAAGGCAGCCAATCGGCTGTCTTTTTTGATTATACTATGGGTTTTTTGCTGATAAGCCATTAAGCGACGAATATGATAACCAAATTACCAAGATGGATATTGTGGGGTGGCGCCGTATTGGCATTCAGTGCAGGCTGTGTCAATACGGCCGCATTAATGGGTTTTACCAATTTATCTGTCTCGCATGTGACAGGTAACGTAAGCTTGTTTGCCGCTGCTATCGCTTATCTAGACATTCGAAGCCTTTTATTTATCGGCGCGTTACTGCTGTCTTTTTTGGCAGGGGCTGTATTAAGTGGTTTTGTTATCGGTCAGACGTCATTGAAGCTTGGTCGACGTTATGGCAATGCGCTTTATATTGAAGCGGCATTATTGTTAATAAGCTATTGGTTATACCAGCAGCACGATTATCTAGGACAGCTTGCCGCCGCTATGGCATGTGGCTTACAGAATGCGATGGTTGCAACTTATAGCGGTGCAGTGATTCGTACCACGCATTTAACAGGACTAACCTCAGATATGGGCGCTGCCATCGGTAATTGGCTGGCGGGTCGTCGCATCAGTAAGCCAACATTAGGCTTTCAGGCGATTATTTGGTACTGTTTTTGCACTGGCAGTGCCGTAGGTGCTTTTTTATATGCCAGAGTGGGCTATGGTGCGTTGTTTTTGCCTATTACTATTGTTTTGAGCGCAGCCTTCGTATACAACTATGTATCAGACAATCTACCAGAAAAAAGACAGCCAAGAAAAAAGCGCTCATCAGTTTGATAAGCGCTTTTTCATTTTTAAATTTTATTTCAATCGAATCCATACAGACTACTGATCGTCTTCTTTATGGTCTTCATGTTCGTGCAACCCTTGCATCATATCTAACGCAGAATCGTCAGTACGTTGCTGATCTTCTTTAGCCAATCCATCTTGGTTGATGTCTTTTGGTGCCATTTTCGTCGTTGAGTCAGTTTTGTTGTCATCTGCCATGAGAATCTCCTATTTGTTTTTATTAACGTTCTTCACCAACTCAGTATGTGATACAGCTTATGAGTTGTACAGGGAAGATATGAACATATTTAGTGACGGTATGTAACTTTGTCTCAGACAAACTTCTGGTTTTTCAAAATAGACTTAAATCCATACTTATAAAGTCAGTTGGTTTTGGGTAGATGAAATAAAGAGTATATTTCTGACAAGGTTTTCAATATGTCTATATTGATAATATTTTGGTGGATAATATTTCTGCTATGATGGCACCTTATTTTTATAAGTACTGTTATTAAGTACGATTATAAAGGTATGGTTAACGGCTGAAATACGTCTTTATGTTTATAATTTTTAACACCGTCTTTGGGTACAATAAGGACATTATATGTCAGAGAAAAAACTAGATAGCCATCTTCCTAACGATGGCAACGAGTATTTATTTACAGATACCTTCCCAAAAGGTACCGGTAAAGGATTGATAGTTGTCGCTATCGCGGCGGTTATCAGTCTGTTTATCTATAATGTATTGCCGTACGATATCAGTGCCAATAAAGGCCTCGCCATGTTGTTCTTTATCGGCGTTTTATGGTTAACTGAAGCGGTACATGTGACGATTACAGCGATATTGGTGGTGGTCATAGGAGCGCTAATTGGTTTACCGGATTTCGATGCTGAAATTGGCTTACAAAGCTTTGCTAATCCAATTATTTATTTGTTCTTTGGTGGCTTTGCACTAGCGGCGGCATTGCATGTGCAGCAATTAGACAGGAAAATAGCGCTTAAGATTCTATCAATGTCAGGTGGTAATCTGAGGAATGCGGTATTCTTAATATTTGGGGTCACCGCATTTTTATCGATGTGGATATCAAATACGGCTACTGCAGCGATGATGCTGCCACTGGCGCTTGGTATTCTAACGCAGGTTGACCGCGAAAAAGACCGTGGCACTTTTGTGTTCGTACTATTAGGTATTGCCTATTCTGCGAGCCTTGGTGGTTTGGGTACGATCGTTGGTTCACCACCCAATGCTATTGCTGCAAAAGCGCTGGATATTGCGTTTGTCGATTGGATGAAGTTTGGTATTCCGATGATGTTGGTGCTGTTGCCATTATTGCTCGGTGCGATGTATTTATTCCTCAAGCCCAATCTTAATCGTCAGGTCACGCTGAACGAAGATGATGAGGCTATTGCATGGAATAAGCCGCGTGTACTGACGATTATTGTTTTTATCGTCACAGCGCTAAGCTGGATACTCTCGAAACAAATTGGTGCCGCACTCAATATTGATGATGTTGATTCTATTGTGGCACTGTTAGCAGCATCAGCAGTGGTCAGCTTAGGGTTGGTTTCATGGAAGCAAGTTTCTGACAATACCGACTGGGGCGTACTCATGTTGTTCGGTGGTGGTATTGCGCTATCAACGGTGTTAAAAGTTTCAGGCGCATCGTTGGTTCTTGGTCAAGCAGTTGCTAATGGACTGTCCTCTGCACCGCTTATCGTCGTGGTACTGGCAGTTGCAGCATTCATTATATTCTTGACAGAATTTGCTTCTAATACGGCTTCTGCCGCCTTGTTAGTCCCTGTGTTTGCGGCTATTGCTGAGCAAATGGGTCTGCCACCTGCAGTATTAGTCATGATTATTGGTATCGGTGCTTCTTGCGCATTTATGCTACCAGTTGCCACGCCACCAAACGCTATTGTCTTTGGAACGGGTCTTATTAAGCAGACAGAGATGATACGTGTTGGTGTCATACTGAATATTATTTCTACCTTTATCATAGGTTTGTGGGCATATTTTTTCTTACTATAACCTATAAGTGAAGACAGTTATAACCGAACAAACCCAATGTTTAAGTGATTCTTAAACATTGGGTTTTTCAATTACTAGTAGTCATAATGTCGGTATAAAATACTTATCGTTTCTTTCTTGTTATCATTGATTTATTAGCTGCTCAAAGCAGATTGGGATGACTATTAACTGACTAGGTTTATCTAACAAGGAACATATAAGATATCTAAGGAATCTCTAAAATGCCAACCCTATATATGATTCAATTAGGCGGTCGCCCCAAAGGGCGGTTGATTGAACAACATGATATATTTTTTGGCGTGGCCAATCAGGTTAATGAATTAATAGCAGATATCAATAATCATTGGCCTGAAGTGAAAAATAAGTGGCACATTGATTCATACCGCGCTATTAGCAAAGTTGATAATTATGCGATTAAATTAGTGGAATCCAATATTCAAGCAGAGTGCGCCAACGACTTAAAGCTATTCTTTATCAATTTAGGCGGCTATCAGCAGGGCAGTTTTGAAGAGTTTCATTATAAGCTACTTATCGTGGCTGATAGCCAAGCAGATGCAGTTAAACAAGCAAAACAGAGCGAATTTTATAAACAATTTACTTTTAAAGATACAGCATCGCCTTTTAATGCTGCCTCACATATTGATGACAAGTTTGAGGTGGATATAGACGACATATATAACGTCAATGATCTTATCTCAAATGTTAAAATCATTATCGAGCCTCTTGCTAGAGCGCTTGATAAAAGTATAAATGTCATAGAAGATAAAAAGTACGTAGGATATTTAAGTATTAAAAATCTTAAAAAATTAGCACTGTGATAATATTAATTGTTGCTTATGAGTTTATGAGTTTTAAGAGATACGTCTAATCACTCCTTATCTCCGTGAGATTTTTGGTTATTTTATAAATTTGATACGTTCTATAAGCAACAACTCAAGTTTAGGCCATACACGAGTAACTTGAATCGCAGCTCAATTATCCCCATAATCTAACTACTTCTAAATAATAAATAGCCTAAGTAAATATGCCTGATACTTCAAAAGAAAACCAAGAAAAAAGCCAGCCTGTACAAGCCGAAAATCTGAACGCCGAGACAAAAAATACGCAGAAAAGTGTGGATACTCAACAGGTTATTTCTGTTGCTAATTTACCTGTGCTCGCGAAGGACGAGTATTATCTCAGTCGCCTTGAGCGTGAGCTGGCACGTGCAAAATCGTCTGCTAATAAAAATAGCAATACGGATGACAAAAACAATGTTAAAAATAGCAATGATTTGGATAAAAAACGCGCGCAATATGAGCAATTAAAAGCTCGCTCGCAACAAGCGGTGCAAGCGCGTATAGAGAGCATTCCAGATAGGCTGGCAGAAAAACTGAATCATGATCTCCCTGTTAGCCAACGTGGT
Source organism: Psychrobacter sp. DD43 (assembly GCF_904846555.1). Taxonomy (NCBI): domain Bacteria; kingdom Pseudomonadati; phylum Pseudomonadota; class Gammaproteobacteria; order Moraxellales; family Moraxellaceae; genus Psychrobacter; species Psychrobacter sp. DD43. The sequence continues at coordinate 17,627 of NZ_CAJHBE010000013.1, read as the reverse complement.
GATGATTTGATTCAGGCAATCATCGATAACCAAGTGATTATCGTTGCAGGTGAGACAGGCTCAGGTAAAACTACGCAGCTGCCTAAGTTAGCAATGTTAGCAGGGCGCGGTATACGTGGGCAAATAGGGCATACACAGCCTCGACGACTGGCGGCACGCAGTGTGGCAAACCGTATCGCTGAAGAATTGGGCGAGCAGCTTGGTAATACGGTCAGCTTCAAGATTCGCTTTAACGAGCAAGGCACAGCGCAATCTGTCGTTAAACTAATGACTGATGGTATTTTGCTTGCTGAACTTGGTCATGATCGTTTTTTGAGCAAATACGATACTATTATTATTGATGAAGCCCATGAGCGTAGTTTAAACATTGACTTTATTATGGGTTATTTAAAAAAACTGCTGCCCAAGCGCCCTGATTTAAAAGTCATTATTACCTCAGCGACACTGGACACTAAACGCTTTAGTGAATACTTTAGTCGCTACGATAATAAGCTTAAACGGCAAATTCCTGCCCCTATTTTTAATGTCGAAGGACGAAGCTTCCCTGTCGAAGTGCGTTATCGTCCGTTAACAGATGAGCCCGTAACCAGTTCAGACGATGATAGCTACGACGACTTTGAAGAAAATCTGCCACGTGCGGTGGTTGCTGCAGTGGAAGAATGCTTTAGCGATGCACAAAATAAAGGTCATGCTGATCAAGCAGATATTTTAATATTTGCCGCCACTGAAGCTGAGATTCGTGAGCTCCAAGAGGTGCTTGAGCGTCATGGACCTAAGCATACAGAAGTGCTGCCATTATTTGCACGGCAGACCTATGAAGAGCAACAGCGTATCTTTCAGCCATCAGGTCGCGGCCGACGTATTGTTATCGCGACTAACGTCGCTGAGACGGCATTGACCGTACCGGGTATCCGCTATGTGATTGATTTGGGTTTTGCGCGTATATCACGCTATTCTTATCGTTCGCGCGTACAGCGTTTACCAATTGAAGCCATCTCGCAAGCTGCTGCCAATCAGCGTAAAGGGCGTTGTGGTCGTGTTGCGCCGGGTGTTTGTATTCGTTTATATAGCGAAGAGGACTTTACTGGTCGTCCTGAATTTACGGAACCTGAGATTTTACGCACTAACTTAGCATCCGTTATTTTACAAATGGCAAATCTGCGCCTAGGAAGCGTCGATGATTTCGCCTTTATTGAGCCGCCTGACAGTCGCTTGGTTACTGATGGACATAAATTGCTTGATGAGTTAGGCGCGATTACTGCTAAAAACGACGTACCTTCAGCTAAACAAACTAACAAGCCAAAATCAAAACAGGGTCTGGATCATCTGGTTCTGACACCGACTGGTCAAAAGATGGCACGTATGCCAATCGATCCAAGGCTGGCACGTATGCTGGTAGCTGGTAGCGATTTTGATTGTATCCGAGAAATGCTCATTGTCGTTGCGGCGCTTGCTGTCCAAGATCCACGCGAGCGGCCAGTAAATAAGCGCCAGCAAGCGGATCAGAAGCATGCTGAATTTCGCCAAGATGACTCTGATTTTTTATTCTATTTAAGTCTGTGGAAAGCACTGTTTGAGAAAGACGAAGATGGTAATAAGTTGTCTGGCAATCAGCGTAAGCAGTTTACGAAGAAAAACTATCTAAGCTTCCCGCGTGTACGTGAGTGGAGTCAAACCCATCGTCAGTTAGTACAAATGGTCACTGAGCTTAAGCTGACTGATGCTAATGAGGCAAAAACTGCTGACAAGAATGCCTCGAAAGAAGTGACTCACAGTGACCCTACCGCGATTGAAGATGAAGCACTCAAAGCTGTTAAATACGCTAATTTACATCGCGCATTATTAACAGGTCTATTGTCTACGATTGCTCACAAAACTGAAAATCGTGGTGAATACTTAGCTGCTCGCCAGCAGAAAGCCAAAATATTCCCAGCCAGTACGGTTTTTAAGCAAATACCACCTTGGGTCATGGCTTTTGAAGTGGTTGAGACATCGCAAGTCTTTATGCGTACCGTTGCCAAGATTGAACCAGAATGGATTATCTCAGCCGCCAGTAACTTATTAAAATATCACTACTTTGAGCCACATTGGTCGAAAAAAACTGGCCGCGTTAAAGCTTATGCCCAAATCAGTTTATTTGGTCTGATTATTATCAGTAAGCAACTGACCAACTATGAGCAAGTTAATCTAAGCGAGTCGCGTGAGATATTTATCCGTGACGGTCTGGTTACTGGAAATTTAGGTAGACAAGCACCGTTCTTACAGCATAATATGGATAAAATTGCTGACATTGAACGCATCGAGGATAAATTACGCCGCCGTGATCTATTGGTCGATGAAGAGTCCTTGTATCAGTTTTATGATAAAAAAATCCCCGATCATATTGCGAGCCGCAAAACGTTTGAAGACTGGCGTGCCGAAGTTGAAAAAACCGATAGTAAGTATCTGTTCTTTACCGATGAAGACGTGCTTAATAGCCAAGCGCCGACCACAGGCGATTTCCCAGAAGTGTGGAAGCTTGGTGACTTAAAGCTGCCACTACGCTATATCTTTGATCCAGCAAGCGATGATGATGGGGTGACCATCCGTGTGCCGCTTGTCGCCCTACCGCAGCTTGATGCGATTGAGCTTTTATGGGGTGTACCCGGTTGGCGTTATGAGCTGGTATTACAGTTATTAAAATCATTACCAAAAGACATTCGTCGTCAGATTGTACCTATTCCTGATACTGCCGATAGTTTGTTTGATGAGTTGCAGCCTGCGGGTGGACAGGGGTTATTAAAACAGCTTTGCCAAGCACTTAACCGCCGTGGCATTATGTCAGTCACCGCCGAGCATTTTAATCCGTCTAGTATTGATCGTTATTTGCAGCCACAAATCTGCGTGGTCGATGATAAGAACCGTATCATCGAAAAAGGACGCGATCTGCAAACGCTACAGATTCGCCATGCCTCTCAGACTCGCCAAGCGGTGAATGAGCAGCAAGGTGCGCATACAGAATTTCCTGAACACTTCGCCTTTAGTAAAAACCATCATAGCGCAGGGGTGGTTATGAAGCAGTTTGCTGCTTTGGTTGCTGATGAGGCAGGTGGAGCGGTATCTATCCATCAATATACCGATGTTAATGCAGCACTGCAGGCGCACCGTATCGGGGTGTTAACGCTAATCAAAAGCAGACTTGGCTCAAAGAAAAAACAGCTGACCAGTCAAGTCGACAACATATTTAAACTGGCATTCGCACCGCTTGGTGATATGGAAAAGCTTAAAACTATCATCATTGATGCGACTTTAGATGCAACACTCGAAGAGCACTATGTATTGTTTGATCATACGGCAGACCTACCTGAGAGTGCTAATGATGTTGCGGTTGGACTCAGTGAGGAGCTACCCTTTACTCCTGAAGAGTATAGCCAAACGCTCGATGTGCTACTAAGTAACTTCTTGCTGGTTGGTCAAACGGTTATAAAAACGCTCAAAAGCGTTTATACCCGCTGGCAACGTATTCGCCAAAGCATGCTAATGCTTGATCGAGAGATATTTGGCGAGTCTATTGAAGATATTGAAGATCAGTTAGCAGATTTGCATTTGGCTGATTTTGTTTATCGTATGGATTATAGCCACTGGCAGCAGTATCCACGCTATCTGGAAGCGCTAGAGATTCGTATCGATCGTCTTGAGCACAATGTCGAAGCCGACCTCGATGGCGTCTATGCCCTTGACTTACATATGGAAAGACTTGCAGGACGTGCTAATGATAAAGTCATCAGCGATTACCGCTGGATGGTCGAGGAGTACCGCATTCAACTGTTTGCTCAGCCGATGAAAACCCGTATAGCGGTATCGCCCAAGCGTCTCAGTAAGATATGGGATAAAATGAGTTAGCATAAAAGTAAGCACTTCAGTAACCATTCGCAAATTTTTATGGTCATGCTTTTAGTTGCCACTTTCTAAAAGTATGACACTCTTGTCCGTATTATCAAAAAGCTTATTCAACCGCTTATATAGATATCTTAGACATTATCATGACACTGGCTGCTAAGCTTATACCTTACAAGCCTTTCTAGAGGAATAAATATTCAAGCAATCGCCATGCACTGATTGCTAACCTCTACAGTGTTTCAGTTATCATTTTTACAAAATTAATGCATCTCTTTCACGTTAACAGTCGTATTTGAATCTCTGTCATCTCCTACATTGGCTGGTGCTGTGACCGCATTTGTACAAGGTATTAGTTTGTTATTACTGCAATTATTCCGTACTTTGCCGGATTTTTGCGTGAGTGGTCAGGTAGCTTTCAAGCCGTTTGGCTGATGCTACTTATCACATTGGTGAGCATGCTGATTGTTACTATGCAGTTTGCGCCTGAGAGTTATGCAAAGACAATGAATTATTCATAAAATCAAATCAAGGATTGAAGATGGGAATTAAAGCTATGGATAGCGTCTCTTGTACTGAGACAAAAGATACAAAAATCTCGTTACTCACAGGCGAGATGGCACAAGATATGGTGAATGCTGCATTTATAGAGTCTAAAAGGCATGGTCTAATGGTATCGGTGACGGTGGTTGATCGTTCTGGGCAAATACTGGCCTTTTTAAAGGATCACCGAGCGGGTGTGCACACTATTCGCTCAAGTTATAAAAAAGCCTATACAGCCAATTCGCAAAAAAGAGAAACAGCGGTCATCGCTAGAGGCGTTGCGGACGGTAGTATTGCTGCCGACATCAGGTACCTTGATGAAAACATACTGATCATGCCGGGCGGTATTCCTGTCTATATCGATGGTATTGTGGCTGGGGGTATTGGTGTGGGCGGCGCACAGGGCAATGAAGACGTAAGTATTGCTCGCGCAGGCTTAAGCGTTTTAGAGTAAATATATAGGGCGAGTTCCACGCACTAATTTTTAATTTTCACAATCTTTAGACAGTGCGTAGGTATAGCTTATAGATTTTCCCCAAATAATGCAGATATGAATAAAATAAAAAAAGGCTGGATTAGCAATCGCTAACTCAGCCTTTTTACGTTAAAAAAGAAACACTAAGGGGTTAGTTTGACTTTTGGATATACCATGTTAGCAGGAGAGAGTAGATTGTCTAACGTCTCTTTATCCATCAGGTTCTCTTCTAGAACGATGTCATAAACACGACCACCGGTTTCTTGGGCTTTTCTTGCCACATAGGTAGACGACTCATAACCCAAATGTGGGTTTAATGCGGTTACCAGACCAATATTGTTGAATACTTCAGTATTACACGCTTCATTATTCATCATTACGCCATCGATACAGCGCGTGGCAAATATCTCACAGATATTTGCCATCATGCTCATACCGGTAAATAAGTTGAAAGCAATGACTGGCTCAAAGACATTGAGTTGTAGCTGAGCGTTTTCTGATGCCATGACGATAGTGGTATCAATACCCATTACATGAAAACACGCTTGATTGACCACCTCAGGTATAACAGGGTTTACTTTACCCGGCATGATTGAGCTACCAGGCTGCATCTCAGGCAGGCGATATTGTGCCAATCCTGCACGAGGACCCGAGGATTGCAAGCGTAAGTCATGAGCAATCTTTGATAGACGAGCAGCAAATAGACGCAGATTGCCAGACAAAGCAACATAAGCACTGGTATCTTGTGTGGCTTCAATCAAATCTTCAGCGATATAATAAGGTCTGCCAGTCAACTCTTGTAATATCTCAGCACACAGCTCTGAATACCCAGCAGGTGCATTCAAGCCAGTACCGATAGCGGTACCGCCCATATTAATCTCATGAAAAAGTGCGCGAGTTGACTCGATACGTGCCATCTCCTTTTTGACCATCGTTGCAAAAGCGTTGAATTCTTGACCTGCAGTCATCGGTACCGCATCTTGTAAATGGGTGCGTCCCATTTTTAATTGATCGGCAAATTCGATGCTTTTGTTAATTAGGCTTTGATGCAGTATGGCCATCTTTTCTAACAAATGGGTGCAATAGTCATCCAAGGCAACATTGAGCGCCGTTGGATAGGCATCATTGGTCGACTGCGAAAGGTTGACATGATTATTTGGATGCACATGCTGATATTGCCCTTTTTCATAACCTAATATCTCTAAAGCACGATTGGCAATGACCTCATTGACATTCATATTGGTTGAGGTGCCTGTGCCGCCTTGAAACATATCGACGATAAATTGGTCATGATATTTATCAGCGATTAAGTCATCACACGCGGCGACAATCGCATCTTTAACGGTATTATTTAATACTCCAACTTTGTTAAGCGCACACCGCTCATAGTGAAGTTTTCAAAAGCACGTAAGGTTTGGATGCCGTAGTAAGCGTCAGCCGGCACATCGCGATGACCAAGTAAGTCGTATTCTTGGCGAGTAGTGGTTGTCATTTAATAAAATTCCTTCAATAAAAAGTCCTGATAAAAACGTCCATCGCCTGCGATATTTATAAAAACCCTGTTATCACTATGGCGATGCCGCCTCAAATGAGCATTATAGACAACATTTCAGCATAAGCGCCTTATATTGTGACTAATATGGCTGTTTATTTAAAATAAAGACCAATACTGCGCTCAAGATGACAGTACTTGCTATCATAAAAGTTAAAGTGATCGGCTCAGACAAAATCACCACGCCCAGTAAAGCTGCAAGCACGGGCACACAAAGCTGTATAACGGCAGCCTGTGTGTTTTTTAATAAAGGCATTGCTATATACCAGATGCTGTAGCCAATACCAGAGGCAATTGTCCCTGATGCACACGCCAACCATATCCCTGCCATGGTGATACTGTCGATATGAATGAGTTGCACATCCATAATGTTTTGATATATAAAACCAGCGACTAATAATATCGGTATCGCTAGCAAACTTCTGATGAAATTAAAACCTGTGGCTCGCAGCGGTGAGAGACAGGTCTTGCCGCGTATGCTATAGATACCCCATGCCACACCGCTGATTGCCATGAGCATGGCAGCGAGTAATGAAGGCATTGAGGCCGATGGTAGCATCAAATATACAAACCCTGTGATGGCAATAACAAAGGCAATCCATTGCAAATGACTCAATGTCTCTTTTTTATAAATCCCCCAACCAATCATAGTGAGCTGAACCGCTGAAAATAAAATCAGCGCCCCAGTGCCAGTCTCAAGCTCTACATAGGCAATCGAAAAACACAGCGCATAAATAACTAAGCTTATGCTACTCAGCCAATTCCCTCTTTCACTTAATATCTCTTCATTGAAAGAATGACTAAGTCTCAATTTGCGATGTCTTAAGTAGTAGGACTGAGCTGCCATGATCATACTCAAGCAGACAGCAGCGCTTAATAGGCGAACAATGGTAAAGCTCCAAGCGTCTATATAACCCTCTGCTAAGGCCATCCTACAAAACAGAGAGTTTGCAGCAAAGGCTATTAACGCAATCAGCGTATACAATGTGACTTTCAAAAATAATTCCTACAATTAATAAGTGAGTTTTTGCATAAAATAGATCAGCTTTAAGTAGAGTGGTTTTGATGCCATTATTAAAAATAATAACAAGGAAAAAAATATGGATTGGGCAAGTATTTTCATTCATGATACAACATGGACATTTGCTGCTGAGATACTGATACGTGTCATTGTCATGTTTGTGCTCATCATTTCATTTTTGCGCTTTACCGGCAAGCGCGGCGTTCGACAGTTGTCTATCTTTGAGCTTACTATCATCTTGTCACTGGGATCTATCGCAGGTGACCCGATGTTTACCGAGGATTTACCGATTATCCAAGCGGTACTAATCATGAGTACGGTAATACTGCTTTACCGTCTCTGTACATGGGGCATGATGAAATATCAGCCTTTTGAAGATTTGTTGGAGGGTAAGTCCTTATATATCGTCGAAGATGGCATGCTGGTACACGACAAAATAGCAGAAGGGAAAATGTCACATGATGAGTTTTTTGCGGAAATGCGCCAACAGGGGGTCGAGCATTTAGGTCAGGTTCGTACCGGTTTGCTTGAAACTGATGGCAATTTTAGCCTGTTATTATACCCACCTGATGACACCGGTTATGGTCTGCCACTTTTCCCGAAACAGTATCAGGCGGTTGAGCAGATAGAATCAGGAACATATTACGCTTGTATGTACTGTGGATATTTGGACTTTATCTCTGATGCCAATCAGCCTTGCGAGCGCTGTGAAGATAACTGCCGGAATTGGGCAAAAGCCTTAAACACTAAGCTCGTAAGATAGTAATGAGTGCAAGGTTTGACAGTGTTTATTAAATAGCCTAAGCATTATTATTTAATTCAGATGCGTCTAGCAATTTTACCACTTGTTGAACCCGCACCTCTCGAGCGCCGCCAATTGATTGAAATGGTTTGTTATAAGCTGTTAGCTGATCAGCAAAATAAGCGCTTATTTCATCGCGCTGATGCGGGCTATCACGCAAGTCATCAGCAATCCAAGGTGTATCAACGTCGGTTAATAGTATTAAGTCATAATGATGCACCAATGCTGCTTGGGTGAGCACTTCAGGGCAATCGCCATAATACCAATTAGAATAAACCATCAGTTCAAACAAGCTGGTATCACAAAATAAATAATGATGGTCGTTTGACGTTTGTGATACTTGCTTTGCCAACTTATTCTCAAGCAGTATCTGACCTTCTGCAATAGGCAGCAAGTCCTCCCACGTACAGGTCAGCTGCTCTTTATCCCATTTTTCTTGCAGATAGGTGCGCATATACTCTGGCACCCAAGGACAACCAAAATGGGCGGCTAGGTCACGGCATAGTGTGGTCTTACCCGTACTTTCTGCGCCTAAAACGGCAACCTTGATGACGGATTTAGGCGTATGCTGTGTGAGATTGTGTGCGGTAGCGGCGTTGCCATTCATAATAAGCCCAAATTGCGATAAGAGTAAATACGACGTATTGCAGTGCGGTAAAGGTCAAACCTTTATAAAAATAGAGCGGTACTGAGATAGCATCAGCAACAATCCACAGAAGCCAATGCTCAATCTTGCGCCGTGCCATCAGCCACATCGCCATCAAAAACAGTGCCGTAGTCAACATATCAGTATAGTCAATCCACGTAAATAGATGCATGCCAAGCTCAGCACCATCGAAGCTGAAGTTGTTATTGATGACTGGTCTAAAATAATAAACTAGACCAACAAAAGCTATAGTTGCCGCGGCTAATAGTGCCAATATAGGGACGTCATTTTTATCTAAACGTTCTACTTGGATAAGGTTTGGCGCATCAGTGTTTTTAAGCTCTTGGTTATGTTGTTGAGCGGTGGGGTTTATATGGTCTCGATGCTGTGTAAGTTCTTTATTTTTTGACCAATTTATCCAGCCATAAATACTCATAATGGTATAATAAGCATTGATAAACATATCACCAAATAATTGCCAATTCCATAACAGATAGACAAATATAGCGGTGCTGACCAAGCCAATAGGAAATACCAAAATATTGGTTTTGCTGGCGAGTAGTACACTGGCTACCCCAAAGATAACCGCAATCAATTCCAACCCGATAAACAAGGTCGGATAGTCGGTATACTGACCAAATAACCAATTCAAAAGTTCCACCATTGTCATTCCAAAATAGATAATAAGTTTGATATTTCTTAATAGAGATGTAGACAATCAAAATGCAGACCAATTATTTATGCAAATAACATGAGTAAGCAAGGCTGATTATAACGCAGCTGCCGCAAAATGAAGTCAATCTTTGCTTATTCTTGGCAAGAAGCTGATTATTTGTAACAAAGTATTAGAAAAATAATAATATTCAGGCATAATAAAGGCACTTATTTTAAGTTTACAGTCATTCACCCAAAATTAGACGACTGTTGTTTTACTTCACCTTATGCTTATTTCAAGCACCATAGTAGTAGACAAGGAAGCGTATCATGACGACTTGTATCACAGGCACCGGCCTGTATATCCCGCCTTTTAGCATCAGTAATGAAGAACTGGTAGAGTCCTTTAATCAGTATGTTGAAAACTATAATACAAAACACGCGGCTGACATTGAAGCAGGCACACTCACGGCTCTTCAGCCTTCATCAGCGGCTTTTATCGAAAAAGTATCTGGTATCAAATCACGCTATGTGATGGAAAAAGACGGCATCTTAAATCCTGACATCATGGCACCTGTTATCGCTTATCGTAACTTGGGCGAAGAGCTGTCTATCATGGCAGAAATGGGTGTAGCCGCGTTAAATGATGCCTTGGCTGATGCAGGACTTGAGGCCAATGATTTAGATGGTATCATCCTTGCCTGCTCAAACTTTCAGCGTACTTATCCAGCTGTCTCTATCGAGATTCAAAATGCGATCGGTATGGTGGGCGGCTTTGCTTATGATATGAATGTAGCTTGTAGTGCCGCAACTTTTGGTCTATCACAAGCACATGGTTCTATCGCATCAGGTCTTGCTAAGCGCGTCGCTGTGGTCAACGTTGAAATTACTTCAGCGCATCTAAACTGGCGTAACCGTGACAGTCACTTTATCTTTGGTGATGTCGCAACTGCTTGCATCGTCGAAGAGCTGGATACACCTAAAGGCTATGAGATTCTAAACTCTAAGCTATTTACTCAGTTCTCGACCAATATCAAAAACGAATACGGTTTTATGGATCGCTCAGAGTTTTTAGCAGCGCAAACAGAGATGTATCCGGATCTTAAAGAGCCAGTAACCGATAAATTATTCTTACAAAATGGTCGTAAAGTCTTCCGTGAAGTCTGTCCAAAAGTGTCAGAAGTCATTACTGAGCACTTGCAGGAAAACAATATCCCAACCTCTGATGTAAAAATGATGTGGCTCCATCAAGCCAATGCCAATATGCTAGATTTAATCTTGCGTACGGTCATCGGTAAAGAAGCAGACAAAGCCATTGTACCGAGTGTCATTGCTGAATTCGCCAATACCAGCTCAGCCAGCCCAATGATTGTTTTCCATCGCTATAAAGATGATCTTGCATCCGGTGATTTGGGCGTTATTTGCTCGTTTGGTGCTGGTTACTCTATTGGGTCGGTAATCGTCCGCAAGGTGTAATTTTTTAAGCCTTGAGTTTTAGTTATTATCAAAATAGCCAAGAATATTCTTGGCTATTTTTTTATTTAAATTTTAAGCAAAGCTGATGCTGTATTCAAATTATCAGAAAAAAGCATCGATATGGTGCAAGCAGCAGAAAAGTTTGTCCATATATTGACAAGATTGCTGAGAGGTTTTAATTTAAGCGCAAAAATTTGCTATAATCACCGTCTTATTTCAATTATTCAATTAAAAGTCCTTTTATGAAAGAATCCTTACGCCTGCGTTTAGACCAAATGGTAGACCGTTATGAAGAGGTCACTGCCTTATTATCAGACCCGAGTGTCATCAGTGATAACAATACATTCCGTGAATTGTCCGTCGAACACAGCGACTTGATGGATATCACCACTTTATGGCAGAACTATGTTGGTGCAGAAACGGATCAGGCTGATGCAGAAGCGATGCTAAAAGAAGCATCAGATCCTGACATGAAAGAGATGATGCAAGAAGAGATTGACAGTGCTCGCGATACTATTGTAGAGATGGAAGAAGCACTTAATCTCATGATGCTGCCAAAAGATCCTAACGATAAAGTGCCCGCATTCCTTGAGATTCGTGCAGGGACAGGTGGTGATGAAGCGGCAATTTTCTCTGGCGATTTGTTCCGCATGTACCAAAAATTCGCCCAGAACCAAGGCTGGACTTTAGAGATTTTGTCAGCAAATGAGGGTGAGCATGGGGGTTATAAAGAAATCATTACTCGTGTGTCTGGTAATAGCGTTTATGGTCGTCTAAAATTTGAGTCTGGTGTACATCGTGTTCAGCGTGTGCCTGATACAGAAAGCCAAGGTCGCGTACACACGTCAGCCTGTACTGTCGCTGTGATGCCTGAAGTTGAAATTGATGATACGGTTGATTTGAATCCAGCTGATATTCGCTTTGATACTTTCCGCTCAAGCGGTGCTGGTGGTCAGCACGTGAATACGACCGACTCTGCTGTACGTTTGACGCATATACCAACGGGTACCGTGGTAGAGTGTCAACAAGAGCGCAGTCAACATAAAAACCGTGCGCAAGCGATGAAAATGCTGATATCAAAAATTCAGCAAGTCAAAGTCCAAGCACAGGTAGATGCCGCTGATACGATACGTCGCGATTTGGTCGGTAGTGGCGATCGTTCGGAGCGTATCCGTACCTATAACTTCCCGCAAGGACGTATGACGGATCATCGTATTAATCTGACTTTATATAAGCTTGATTCGATTATGGAAGGTGACTTGGATGAAATCCTTGATGCGCTGTTACGTGAGCATCAAGCGGACTTGATGGCAAGTATTGGCGGTGCTTAATAAGCACTTCATCAGCCAATAATATAAGAGGCGTATGCCATGCACATGATAACTAATTTATCGCTACTATTACCGTTTAACAAAATCGCGATGACTATTGCCGCGATGTTGATAGCGTTTTGGTTATCTGCTTGTAGCGTCACGCCTTCATCAACGACAGCAGTGCAGCCAAAGCAGACCGATGATACTGCAATGAATGATAAAAATGACCCTTTTTCTTATCAAGCATGTGTTTATCCGCCTAATGAGACTGTACAAGCGTGTACTGCGAAGGGTGGCGCGTTTTTACAGCAAGGTCGCCTTGGTTGCTATCAATGTGTGGTGACTTATACCGATGCAGGAAAAGCTTGCCAAGACAGTACCGACTGCCAAGGTAAGTGCAAAAATACCGGTGAGTTTATAGCTGCCAATGTCAAAACTCAGTCTGGACAATGCGCTAGTGACAGCAGCGGTTTTGGCTGTTATCAAACCATAGAAAAAGGTGTGGCACAGCCTGCTATCTGTGTTGATTAATTTACTATTTATTTTTAATACTAAAGCCACATAACTGTTATGTAGCTGCTTTATTTTAACTTCTTATTTTAAGTCGTTATTTTAAATTTATAATGTTTGTTTATTCCTTTAATTATCTAATAATTTTGAGAGTGTTATGTCAAAGCCTAATAATCAAAATCAGCAAAACAATCAAGAGCAAGCTCCAGAAGACGCTAATGAGCTGATTGCCCAATTGCAAGCCAAGCTGGATGATATCGTCGCTTCGGGTAAACAGCCTTATCCGAATACGTTTAAGCGCACAGATTATGCTCAAGACTTGCAGGCAGCTTTTGAGGGTATCTCAAAACAAGAAATTGCTGACAATGATGCTAAAGGCGAAAAAACACAGGTGAATGTCGCCGGTCGCGTCATGCTGAACCGTGGGGCGTTTATTGTTATCCAAGATATGACAGGTCGTATCCAGTTATATGTGGCACGCAAAGAGTTAGATGAAAAGACGTTAGCAGACATCAAATCGCTAGACTTGGGTGATATCGTTGGTGTATCAGGTTATATCGGTCGTTCAGGCAAAGGCGATTTGTACGTACATATTGAAGAGATTGAGTTATTGACCAAAGCATTACGCCCAATGCCAAATAAGTTTCATGGACTAGCTGATGTGGAAGCACGCTATCGCAATCGTCATCTTGATTTGATGACCAATGAGACGACCCGTGATACCTTTATGGTGCGCAGTCAGGTTATCAGCGGTATTCGCAAATTTATGCTAAATGAGCGTTTTATGGAAGTTGAAACGCCTATGATGCATCCGATCCCAGGTGGTGCAGTGGCACGTCCGTTTGTGACCCATCATAATGCGTTAGACATGCCATTATATCTGCGTATTGCTCCTGAGCTTTATCTTAAACGCTTGGTCGTTGGTGGCTTTGAGAAAGTCTTTGAGATTAACCGTAGCTTCCGTAATGAAGGTGTTTCAACCCGTCATAATCCTGAATTCACCATGATTGAGTTTTATCAAGCGTATGCGGATTATCATGATTTGATGGATTTGACTGAGCGCTTATTTAACGAATTGGCGATCGATATCTTAGGTACCACCGAGATTACTTACCAAGAAGAAGCCATTAGCCTAAAAGCGCCATTTATACGTCTATCTATGTCTGATGCGATTGCCAAATATGCAGAAAACTTTGATATGAATCGTATTAACGATCGTGAGTATCTTGCAGAGTACGCATCGACAACGCTAAAGCAACAGGTAAAGGATGTCTTTGGTGTGGGTAAGTTGCAGACCATCATCTTTGAAGAAACCGCTGAGCACCAATTGCGTCAGCCGACGTTTATCACTGAATACCCTGCTGAAACCTCACCGCTAGCACGCCGTAGTGATGATAACCCTGAGATTACGGATCGTTTTGAGCTGTTTGTCGGTGGTCGTGAGTTGGCTAATGGCTTTAGTGAGCTTAATGATCCTGCAGATCAGGCTGAGCGTTTCCTTGGTCAGGTTGCTGAAAAAGATGCTGGCGATGATGAAGCGATGCATTTCGATGCAGAGTATATCGAAGCTTTGTCTTATGGTTTACCGCCAACAGCAGGTGAAGGTATTGGTATCGACCGTTTAGTGATGTTATTGACAGACTCTGCCAGTATTCGTGATGTGATTTTATTCCCACATATGCGCCGTAAGCTTGAGGGTTAAAGATAGTTTGCTTGCCATAAGTCTATGCTAGTACTAAACTGAACATAAGATGGCTTTCTCCGCTTTGATGGAATAGCCTTCTATGGTTTTTTAGTACTTAATTAATAGGGACATTATGCATACTATGGACAATCAGCGAGTAACGCCCTCGATTTGGCAACAGATGATTCAACAGAGTTTTTTGTCTTTGTATAACTTATCAGAAAAGAAAATCACTAGCCCTGAATATTTTCAGGGTTATGATTTTGTTTTCAAGTTTTCTAATGCGACGGTTTATCTTATTGTCAATGATGTCGTGATGCAGGCAAGTAAGCAAGACATTGATACTACTCAAGTTCGTACATGGAGAAAAGAAGTTGTCAATCAGCTTATCAAGCAACATGCACATCTTTATCTCAAAAACGATAAAGCTATCACTCATAAAAATGAAGCGACATCTAATAAACCCGTATATTTTATTGGATTAACATCACTTTCAGTCCAGCATCAAGATTGCGATCATAATGATCTACAAAACCAGTATTCATCATTGCCATCTTATGCGGTTGGTTATGAATATGGCAGTCAGTTCTTTGCTGAAGATTGTGTGTTAGATTTGGACGATGAACACAGCGTTCTACAAGTATTTAGCTACCAGAACTTTGCTGAGATATTAAACCAGTTGGTAACACCAAGTGATTTGACCGCCTATCTAGCGTTTCATCGCAGTAAACTGACTGGGTTTGAGACGTTTGCAGATGAATCGACTTTGCTTGTGCAGTTCTTACAATCGCCAGATTTTCATCATAGAGCGATTGAAGTTCAAGAGCAATTGGTTAGTCATGAATTGATAGCACAGATTGAACCACGATTGATAAAAGCAGCAGAGTCTAACCATACTGAGTTTGCGGCAGCGCTGATGGCAGAGATTCAGAAGAATACTCGAATGTGGTACAAGCTTTTTAATAGTTTAATCAAAAGCTGTTATGAAGCGGGTAACCCATTGCCAAAAGAGCAGGTTGATATTTTGGTCGATGAATCCATGTACACCTATGCGTGTTTAATAGAAAAAATATTGGCCCATAGAACGATCGATCAAGAATCGCGCTGGACAGGTTATGTGCGCCATGAGCACTCTTATAATGTATTTGGTCGCCATTATTTGATGGTATTTTATGCGCAAGATAGCAATAGCTCGTTGAGTGCAGATAAAGTTCGTGCTGGTCATCAAGATTTGCTATTTGAGCTCAACGCCCAAATGCAGCAGCCCGTTATGCAAGAGCTGTTTTTAATTGGTATCGATGTCAGACCTTGTGAAGATAGCGTGGATACCGAAGTACATCTTGATGCTTTCCATCAGCATGGATCGCTTATCGATGCGAATACGCAGCGTTTATATCAACAATTGGCTCAATTGAGAGCTCAATCATAGCCTAGTTTTGAGACTTAAGTTTGATAGCTGGTTTGGATAGTTAGATTCAATAGTTAGGCTCGACACTTATTTTTGACATTTAGCTTCGATAACTGATTTTAAGATAAATTGCTAATTTGATGCTTTACTTATATTTTTACGACTTACCTTGGCATTCATTATGACGCAGCAATATCAAGTTTTAGCCCGCAAATACCGCCCCAAAAACTTTCACGAGTTGATTGGGCAAACGCATGTCTCACAGGCATTGATTAATGCGATTGATTACAATCGTCTACATCACGCTTATCTATTTACAGGTACGCGCGGTGTCGGTAAAACGACCATTGCTCGTATTTTGTCTAAATGTTTGAACTGTGATACAGGTATTACCAGTACCCCATGTGGCGTGTGTGATAATTGCGTGGCGATTGATCAAGGGCGTTTTATTGATCTGATTGAGATTGATGCGGCTTCTCGTACCAAAGTTGAGGACACGCGCGAGCTACTGGATAATGTGCCGTATGCGCCAAGCCAAGGCCGTTATAAAGTCTACCTGATTGACGAAGTGCATATGCTGTCGACACACAGTTTTAATGCGCTTCTTAAGACTTTGGAAGAGCCCCCTGAGCATGTCAAGTTCTTATTAGCCACTACGGATCCACAAAAGCTGCCGATTACTATTATTTCGCGCTGTCTGCAGTTCGTGTTGCGTCCTTTGTCGCAAAGCTTGCTCAGTGAGCATTTAGCCAATGTTCTAACCCAAGAACAAGTAGGCTATACACAGCCTGCACTTTGGCAATTGGCTAGTGCGGCAAAAGGCTCGGTACGTGATGCTTTATCCTTGACCGATCAAGCCATTGCTTTTGGCCAAGGTGCGCTTGATGATGTGACCGTCAATTCGATGCTCGGCTTGATTGATGCGGCCGACTTAGTGAGCTTAATTACAGATATCTATAATCATGATAAGCCTGCTGTCGCTGCCCATATCGAGCAGATGCGTGCGCAAATGGTTGATGCTAGCAGTATGTTTGACGGACTCGCTGAGCTATTGCATCAGTTGGCATTGTGTCAGCTGCTGCCCGAAGTCGCTCTCAATGTCAATGAAGCGCAAGCACAGCAAATCGATCAGCTTGCCCAGCATATGAGCCCTGACGTATTACAGCTTTATTATGAAATTGTGGTACAAGCACGGGAAGGCGTAAAGCTTGCCAGTACGCCGATGCAAGCACTTGAGATGTGTATTTTACGTCTCTTAGCTTTTCGTCCCTTACCGGTTGATGAGATATTAGCCAATGTACCTGATAGTACAGTAACGGCTATAGAAAAACCTACTACCACTGTCTCTAGCGCTACGTTAATCACTGAGCCAGTGTCATCATCATTAGAATTACAAACTCAATCTGATAATATCGTTTATGAGAATATTGATATAAGTGTCAATGATAAACAGGATGTTGGCGCTGATAATAGTATTACTCAACATGAGAAATATTATTCAAATGACGAGGCTAGTCATTTAAGCCAGTATGACAATTCTAGCGTTTATGACACGCTAGAATTGTCCAATAATCAGCCTGAACCCGTTGTTGAACCCGTTGTTGAACCCGTTGTTGAACCCGTTGTTGAACCCGTTGTTGAACCCGTTGTTGAACCCGTTGTTGAAC
>NZ_CAJHBE010000012.1:0-94955 GCF_904846555.1 Psychrobacter sp. DD43 | reverse complement strand
AAGTTAGCCAGTCATTTCCTTAGTGCCATTCACTTAGTTTCTTGTGTCGTTTGGCTTAATTGATGACACGCCCTAGTCCTCACTAGGGAACCGAACCAGTGAAATTGGTTTGTCATAGGCATACTTACAATAGATTATAGTGCAATGGGAAGATAGAACTAAGACAATTAAAGAGCTGATTAAAGAACTCCAAAGTTTTGAGGATCAAAACTTGATTGTTATGATAACTAATGATGAAGGTGAAACATTTAACTCGGTAAAGTTGGTTAGCAAAGGGTTTGTAGCTAATAAAGATGATCCTGATAAATATGAGAAAGTTTATTGTGCTTTACACTTCTAAGCTTTAAGACCATCTAAGACAGTTAGTTGGTTTTTTAATCCCTAAACCCATGAAAATCGGTTGGGGGGTGATTTTTTTGTCGTGTGCAGAGAAAAGCAAGTCAAAGATTTTTTTATTAGCTGCTTTAGCGATAACCATTATTTAAGACAATCTCGTTAAAGCAGCTATGACCTAACCTTTAAATGTTAAAAGTAAAGGGTAAATTTGAAAAATTAAGGAGTTAAAATGACTTTACGACATTCTTCTTCACGCTTTTCGAAAATTTCATAACCTTTAGCAGCGTCAGACAAATTCATACGGTGAGTAATAATAGCTTCAGGTGATAAATCACCATTTTCAATATACTCTAATAATTGTGGTAAATACTTGTGTACATGGGTTTGGCCCATTTTGAAAGTAAGTCCTTTATCAAAAGCGTCACCAAATAAGAAACCATGAATGGGTCCTGCATACACACCAGGAACACTAACGACCCCGCCACGACGCACAGCTGCAATACATTGACGTAAAGCTGCACCACTTGACCCTTCAATTTTTAAATTGGTCATTATTGTTTCTAGCATGCTGCCTTTGGCTTCAAAGCCAACCGCATCAATAACACCGTCAACGCCGCGATGTCCTTTGGTCTGTTCAATGATGAATTCAGCAGCATCTACCTTATCGAAATTAACCGGAATAGCCCCGTACGTATCTTTGGCATACTGCAAACGGTAGTCATTATGATCTACCACGAAGATCTGCTCAGCGCCTAACATTTTGGCACAAGCGGCTGATAACAACCCCACAGGACCCGCTCCATAAATAGCTACGGTTGAACCTTTAGTAATATTGGCATTAGTCACGGCCTGCCAAGCAGTTGGTAAAATATCTGATAAAAATAAAACCTTCTCATCTGACAGTGAGCCATTTACTTTGAACGGATTAAAATTACCTTTAGGAACCCGTACAAAATCTGCTTGTCCACCAGGAATCCCACCATATAAATGGCTAAAACCAAATAAAGCAGCCGGTGGCGGAATTATTTTTTTATTAATAGCAGCGCCTGGGCCTGTATTTGTAGTCTCACAAGCGGACATTAGGTCATGCTGACAGAAAAAGCAGTTACCACATGCAATAACAAAAGGAATAACAACTCTGTCGCCTTTTTTAACAGCTGTGACTTCAGAGCCTACTTCTTCAACCACACCCATAAACTCATGGCCGAGGATATCGCCTTCCTCGGTTTTAGGTATTTTGCCACGATATAAGTGTAAATCTGAACCACAAATTGCAGTTGCAGTCACACGTAAAATAACATCATCTTTTTCTTGCAGTTTAGGCTCTGGGACATTGTCCACTCGCACATCTTTAGCACCATGATAAGTTAAAGCACGCATAATTTCTCCAGTTAAGTAAAGCTTGCAGAATCTCGATAAACAATAATCTGTGATAATACAAGATGAAAGTTATTAGAATCAGTGGTTTATGTTATCTAAGTTAAGTATTACTCAATTATATTAGCACCTTGAAAATCGAGATTTATAATCAACGTGTGTTAAAAAGGTTGCGTGTTGTAAGTGAAAAGTTGGGTGGTGTGTCAAAAAGTATGCTGATTAAAACTTGAACAGTTTTTGAAGCCTTGAAAGCCCTATAGAATCAGAGAACTTAGCATAGATTTTTTATTGGCTTCTATCGCCAGCATACTTTTTAGAACACCACCAATTATTCTAATAGCTCCTGCAACTCTACTTTCGTCATACCCTTATTAATAAGCGCTTGAATAAGGTGTTGTTTATCAATTGCTTCAAGGCCATCAGCTTGATAACTATCTAACGACCTCTCAATTTGCTGCCTTGCTGTCTGAAAGTCAACGACCTCACCTTTGTCTCTAAGTAAGTCTAAAAAATCAGCCCAGACCTGCATGATCTTTCGGCGCTCCTCTAAATGCTGCGCGTGGTTATAAACCGCGCGAATGCTGCTTTTTTTATCATGCGCCATCTGCTTTTCAATCGCGTCGCCCATATAGCCAAGCTCGTTTAGATTGGTAGAGGCGATGTGACGAAAGCCGTGACCTGTTTGTTTGCCAGCATAACCTAAGATATCAAGCGCATTATTGATGAACTCTTCACTATATGGCTGATGCATGCCTG
Source organism: Psychrobacter sp. DD43 (assembly GCF_904846555.1). Lineage (NCBI taxonomy): Bacteria > Pseudomonadati > Pseudomonadota > Gammaproteobacteria > Moraxellales > Moraxellaceae > Psychrobacter > Psychrobacter sp. DD43. Next base: position 92,486 of record NZ_CAJHBE010000012.1, on the reverse strand, counting down.
TATGATAAAACACGTACTCATATTGCCCCGTGATGGCTTTCATTTCCTCTAGCACTTTGAGCATTTGATCTGACAGTGGTACGACATGCTTACGCGCAATTTTAAGGTTATCAATATCAACACGCCATAAGCGATTGGCAAAATCGATATGACTCCACTTCATCATACGCAGCTCGATGGTACGACAGAATGAATAGGCTAAGAATTTCATACCTAATCGGGTTTGGTCGTGACCATGATAGCCTTCGATAGCTTGGAGTAGGGCAGGCAGCTCATTGATATCTACATGCTTCATGTGCTGACTTTTGGCTTTAGGATAGAGCGCCTTTAAATCATCGATTGGGTTTTGCTCAATGATACGTTCGCGTTTGGCACGTCTTAAAACATTAGAAATCAGGTCAATCGTGCGTCTAGTCACTTCACGTGGCGGCTCACCGTTCTTGTTCAGACGCTTTTCGATCTCATCTGCCATTGCTCGGCAATCTTCAAAGCTCACATCTTTTAGTGCAATGCCTTCAAAGTGTGGCAGCACGTCTTTATGCATACGGTTAAAGTCTTGCTGATAGGTACGCGGCTTGACGTTACGCTGACGCTCAGCGAGCCAATCTAAGGCGTAGTCTTTGAATTTATGCGCGTGGATATTAGCAAGCTTGTCTTGACGCTTTTTATTTTTTGGATCGATACCATCTGCTAATAGCGCCTTAATCTCAGTATTGGCTTGTCTAGCTTCAGCAAGTGACATGATGGGGTAGGTGCCAAGTGTGAGGCGAGTCTGCTTGCCATCGAAGCGATAGGCCCTTATCCATGTCTTTGTGCCTGTATTACGTACCAAAAGCTGTAGCCCTTGCTGATCACTATATTTGTCAGGACGCGAAGGTGTGCATTTCTCACTAGGTTTAAGCTTGCGGATCTTACTATCGCTTAACATGTTGGTCTATTCCCTATGGCTGTAAGCTATATAAATCAATAGATGTAACAAATACGTTGGTCTAATGCTAAATCATAAAACTTAAATGATGGTCTTTTTGAGGTCTAATAGAATCATAAACCAACAAATAGACCAACACAAGCCACGGGATAGGTGGGTTATTCTCGGACAGCTTAGGAAAACGCTAGGCATAAAAAAAACGCTAGACGCGTTATTTATAGAGGGTTGCAGAGGTATATGGGAGTGTATGGGAATAGGTAGGAAAACTAGTATTTTATAAGATTGGCGGTGAAGGAGGGATTCGAACCCTCGATACGCTATTAACGTATACACACTTTCCAGGCGTGCGGTTTCAGCCACTCACCCACTTCACCGTTTTGAGTCATACTCACTTAAATACTGCACAGACCATTGACAATCTGATTCGGACTTCAAGCTTTTAGATACTGTATATGATATACAGGCACTGATTTTTGCAGGACCTAGTATAGCGGATAGCATTTAAAATGTCACGGTGTGCGCAGTATCTTTCTTTATTGGTAGACGCCTGCTAGGATAGAGCATACGTAATAGTAAGCATAAATGGTTGAAAGTTGCATGAGAAGTGTTTTTAAGCGAAGATTTAATCTAAAAAACAGCACGATAACGGTAATAATCGCTACCGTTTTAAGCGTATCAACGGCACATGCTAATGATTTCACACAATGCAGCCAATCATTTTATGGCGGTGTCTATCCTGAATTCAGCAATACGAAGCTCAGTAATAATACCCAAGCACTATGTATGGACGGTTTCGCTGTCATGTATTCTGGTATATCACGTACACCATTATGGTCAGCAGAATATCTGGATCGTAAGCGTTTACAGCAGGCCAAACAAATCGACCGTGAAGACAGCTTTCATGAAGAAAGCCGATTGCCACAGTCCATGCGTGCCAAACTCTCTGACTATTCAGGCTCAGGTTATGACCGCGGACATTTAGCGCCTAATGGTGACATGGCCAATCGAAGTCAGCAGTATGATAGCTTTAGCCTTGCTAATATAGCCCCGCAATCACCACGTAATAATCGCTATATCTGGCGCAATATTGAATCGGCGACTCGCTATTTAACGCAGCAATATGGTGAAGTCTATACTGTCACAGGGGTTGCATTTACTGATAAAAAAGCTAAGCAACTAGCAGGGCGGGTACTGGTGCCCAGTCATTTCTTTAAAGCCGTTTATATACCAGCGATCAATCAAGCAGGTGTTTACTATGCGCCAAACGACGAATCTGAGCGTATAGAAATCATTAGTATTGACGAATTGACGTCTAAAATTGGTATTGACGTCTTGCCGGTACTTGATGCAAAAACTAAAGTACAAGCTCTGGATTTACCGCTAAAGGCTGGTGAAGCGATAGATCTACCAACCACAGAGGTAGAAGAGCCTGCTTGGATACTATTCGTAGTAGCAATTTTTGAATGGCTCATGGCACAATTGCAAACATAGATCGTTTAAATATTGCTAAACCTGTGTGATTCTGATACATCTTGTAATATGCTACTCATGAAAAAAGGGGGATTAAATGATTGACCCATTTGCTAATAACCACCAAAGCATGCAAATTGGTGAGCTGGTAATTGAAAATCAAGAAGATAAAATTATTATTTATGGGGACATTAATCTGGTCTTAAATGACACTGGATATGAGCAGGCAAAGCAGCTGCATGAGCTTAGCGGTAAAATTTTAAGCGCCTTCGAAAGTAAAAGTCTTTATATTAATGATGAGGCTAAGTCAAAAGAAAAAGATGACCAATCGGGCAAAATTATAGACAATCCTTTCTTGTAACTTATTGATATAGTTTTGATTTTATAGAAATAATAAACTATAAAAAAATTACTAGGCAAATTCTTAAAATTGCTTATAATGGGTCAAGACAACGCTTATGCTGTCCAGATTTTTTATTAAGAGTAAATTGGTCATTTGGTATTTGCTGTACTAATGAGTGAAAACTGAATATAGTACCACTGAGCTGTAATAAAAAATTGTTGGCAAAGGATGAGCTAAGGACATAGAAACATATCGTTTCTAATAATCATTGAATGAAGGGAGTCTATTTATGAAACTATTCGCAAAAACTACATTAGCAATTGCTGGTATCAGTTTAGCAAGCATGGCATTCGCTGCTGATCCATTAGCCAATACTACTTGGCAGACTTATGACGAAGGCAAGCCAAAAGGCGTGGTTAAAATCACCGAGTCAAATGGCGTGTTGACTGGTAAGCTTATCAGCACCGTGTCAGAGAAAGGTCAGAAGCACGTTGGTATGACGATTATCTCTGGACTAAAAGCTGATGGTAATGGTAAATACAGTGGTGGTAAGATTACTGACCCTGAAAAGAACAAGACTTATAAATTGACTGCTAACTTGAATGGTAGCAATCTTGATCTAAAAGGTCATTTAGGGCCATTCTCACGTAGTCAAACGTGGAAAAAGAAATAATTCTGAGTTACTGTAACTCCCTTTATTAAGCTAAGTCTTAATAAAGGATAAAAAAATCCCGCATTGCCGAAAGGTTTTGCGGGATTTTTAGTAGTGTCTGTTGTTATATTTCTGTTTAAAGTAAAATTAAGATCCTGATTAGATATTCATCTCAAAACAAAAGCAGTATAAGATAACTACAGCTTTGCTAGGATAGATGTTCATCGTAAACTGTGAGCAATGCGTGGCAGAGATTTTGAAATCCCTGCTAGCAGCACTACAGCATTCTTAAAGCAGAGTTATTAATATATCCACTATCTTATAAATTCTGGATAGGCTTCCATACCACATTCGGCAATATCAGCACCTTGATATTCTTCTTCTTCAGAGATACGCAGACCGATGACAAACTTAATAATGCTCCAGACGATTAAGCTGCTTATAAAGACCCATGCAAAAATAGTCGCAGCACCGACTACTTGACCAAGTAATGACGCTGCCGTATTGGTCAGCGGTACAATAAGCAGACCAAATAAACCCACCACACCATGGACAGAAATAGCGCCTACCGGATCGTCAATTTTTATTTTGTCTAGTAGTAAAATCGATAAGACAACGATGACACCAGCAGTCATACCAAATAAGGTAGCTTGTAGTGCTGACGGCGTTAAAGGTTCTGCAGTGATGGCAACCAAACCTGCCAATGCACCGTTTAAGAGCATGGTTAAATCGGCTTTACCAAATATAAGGCGTGCGATGAGCAACGCACCAATCGCTCCACCAGCAGCGGCGGCATTGGTATTCAAAAACACGACAGCGACAGAATTGGCGCTAGCGATATCACCCAGTTTTAATACTGAACCACCGTTAAAGCCAAACCAGCCCATCCATAAGATTAAGGTACCAAGCGCTGCCAGTGGTAAGTTTGCACCAGGAATAGCGCGTATCTCGCCTTTAATGCCGTATTTACCGAGGCGCGCTCCTAAGAGTAGTACACCTGATAACGCCGCCGCCGCACCTGCCATATGTACGATACCAGAGCCTGCAAAATCAGAGAAACCCAAGTCGCCTAGACTATATAAGCCAAAGACTTCCTTGCCACCCCATGTCCAGCTGCCTTCTAATGGATAAATGACACCAGTCATCACCACGGCAAACAGTAAGAATGCCCATAGTTTCATACGTTCAGCGACCGCGCCTGAGACGATAGACATACAGGTGGCTACAAAGACCACTTGAAAGAAAAAGTCGGACGCGCTGGAGTAAACGGCATCGCCATTAAAGCCGTTTTCAGCTGAGGTAGCTAATGCATCAGTGACCAAACTTTCGGTGCCTGCAATACCACTCAAAAACAGATTGCCGTCATACATGATGGCATAACCGCATATCATATACATGGTACAGGCAGTCGCAAAAAGCGCGATATTTTTTGTTAGGATTTCGACGGTATTTTTTGAGCGAACCAGCCCTGCCTCTAACATTGTGAAGCCCGCAGCCATCCACATGACAAGCGCGCCACACATTAAAAAGTAAAACGTATCTAGCGCGTACTGGAGCTCAAAGATTTGATTTTGCATGTTAATTCCCCCTTGAATATATGCAATACAGAGATCGGTATGACCTATAAAGAGATATTTATAGGTAAGTCTTGCGCTTAGATAGCGTCAGGACCTGTCTCACCCGTACGAATACGAATGACTTGCTCGAGATTGGTCACAAATATCTTACCGTCTCCGATTTTACCGGTACTAGCGATACGCGTGATAGCTTCAATAGCTGGCTCAACCATCTCATCCATCACCGCCACTTCCACTTTTACTTTAGGCAAAAAATCCACCACGTACTCGGCGCCGCGATAGAGCTCAGTATGACCTTTTTGACGACCGAAACCTTTGACTTCAGTGACGGTAACGCCTTTTACACCAATGTCAGAAAGCGCTTCACGCACATCATCGAGCTTAAACGGTTTTAAGATCGCAGTGATTAGCTTCATAAAAAAATCCTTATATGGGTGATGTCGCAGGTCAATAGATGCCATTTGATGCAACATATTATGATCATGCTTATATTAAATGATTCAAGAATTGTGCCAAACTTACTCAAGGGGGAAGGTAAAATAAGGCGCATTTACTCAAAATCATTAGCACAATGACAAAAATGGCGTCTATACAGCAAATATAATCCTCATTTTACTGTGTATAAATAGACAATTAACCTGTAACGTTACATGAATACAAACTTTATTATAACTAACTTTTTAATCACTTGGGGGAGGATATGGCTTTATTTCCTGTGATGATTGGCTAAATGATTGTAGGATATAAAAACAGCTAGAAAAGACAAAGGCTACCTGTTTATCGATATAAAGAGTAGTCTCTATATCGATAAATAAGTAGCCTGAGTGTCAAAAAGAATAAGCTAAGAGGCTGTCTTTAGGCTTTGGGGAACAATAAGTACGGAGTAGTGGTGCTACCTAATAGCTTTTTGGTGTCACTGCCTTTGAGCAGCTCAATCAAACGCGGCTGGGCAAAAGCACCTGTCATCAGTAGACCAATATCGTTGTCACGTTGATAGTAGGTTAGCGCTGCAGTGACATCACGGCAGTCGAGCAAGGTTTTTTTGCATTTAATACCAGCTTGTTTTAGGCGCGCGTAGGCTTCACGTAATGCATCGCAGTTTTCAGAGTTCTCTTTGCCGACCATGACGATATGGATCAGCAAGGCGCGCACTAAAGGTGTTTTACATAGCCAATTCAGCATTTTGTGCGAAGTAGGACTATTATCAAACGCAAATAAAGCACTGGTAGGGGGCAGAAATGGTGCATGAGTCACCAAAATGGGGCAGTGACTTGAGCGGATAAGCTGGCTTAGAGTCGATTTACAAGTGACATGATGACCAATCACGATAAGTTGGGCTTGGTCATCGACATAATTAATACTGTCATCGAGCTTTTCATGCCGATGCAGCGTATAAGTCTTGATTTTGTGACGTTGCTGCTCACAATAGCTGCTTGCTTGATGTAAAAGAAGCTTACCTTGCGCTTTTAACTCGCAATTACTCAAGTGCTCTTTTATAGTGAATTGATCTAGTAAGGTATTTTCATCATCAATATTGAGGCAGCCCGAATAATCAACGGCTGCCTTCTGCTGTAAGCTTGGCACTGAATACAGCAGTCCAATCGGGGCTTGCAAGCGGATAGACGCCCACATGCTTGCTTCCAATACAGCTTGCACATGGTTTGGGCAGTCTAAGCAGGCAATCACGCTATCTGGCTTCAAATTACTCATAAAGGCATCACATCATTTCAATAACTTAAATGCAAGCTGGGCAGTCGAGATATGGCGCTCAACTGCCCAACTTGATTTATATACCAATATAATTACTGATCAATAAACCACTCGTTTATATCAGCTTGATAACACACATACAGTTCTAATCTAATAAGCCAATATCTCGGCGATCATGAATCGAAAAACGATCGATAAGCGTACGGCTGGCACTGTTCAATCCAACGACTTTTACCTCAATACCTTCGCGCTGCAAGCGTATCACCAGCTTGTCCAAGGTATCTACTGCGCTGATATCCCAAAAATGCGCTTGGCTCACATCGATGTGAACATTATCTAATGCCTCTTTGGTATCAAAGCTTTGCAAAAACTGCGTGGTAGATGCAAAGAACACTTGCCCTTGAACGTAATAATAACGCGTATTGCTATTGTCATCATATTCGCTAAATACGGTTAAGAATTGACCAATTTTGTTAGCAAAAGCTAAAGCAGATAATAGTACGCCAACACCGACGCCGTATGCTAAGTTGTGAGTAAAGACGGTGGTCAAAACTGTCGCTAGCATGACAATATTAAATGACATAGGATGGGTCTTAAATTCACGAATAGACTGCCAGTTAAAGGTACCAATAGATACCATAATCATCACAGCTACCAGCGCCGCCATCGGTATCAAGCTGACCCAATCATTTAAAAACACCACCATAATCAGTAGTACGACACCAGCGATGAGCGATGATAAACGGGTACGCCCACCAGATTTTACGTTAATCATTGACTGCCCAATCATTGCACAGCCAGCCATACCGCCAAAGAATCCTGATACGACGTTAGCGATACCTTGACCACGGCATTCGCGGTTTTTATCGCTTGGCGTATCGGTCAGCTCATCGACAATGGTTGCTGTCATCATAGATTCCAACAAACCTACGATGGCAAGTGCGATAGAATAAGGCGCGATAATAAGTAAGGTAGTCAAGTTTAGGGGAATATCAGGAAGCAAAAACATTGGTAATGAATCTGGCAAGTCGCCCATACTACCAACGTTACGAATATCAAGATTCATATACATGGCAACAGCTGTCAAACCTACAATGCAAATCAGTGGCGATGGAATAACGCGACCAATTTTAGGAATGAGGGGAAATAAATAAATAATCGCCAAACCTGCAGCAGTCATTATATAAACCGTCAGACCAACGCGTTCAGTGGCAGGGTTGAGCTCAGGCAACTGCGCGGCAAATATCAAAATTGCCAGCGCATTCACAAAACCGATAACGACTGAGCGCGATACAAAACGCATCAGATTACCCAGCTTTAAGATGCCCATAACGACTTGAATACCACCGCACAACAAGGTTGCAGCAAGTAGATATTGCAGACCGTGGTCGGCAACCAAGTCAACCATGACCAGTGCCATAGCTCCTGTAGCTGCCGAAATCATACCCGGACGTCCACCAACGAAACTGATGACTACTGCGATGCAAAATGAGGCATATAAACCAACTTTTGGGTCGACACCGGCAATGATAGAAAAGGCAATGGCCTCTGGAATCAGTGCCAGAGCAACGACTAAACCCGATAAGGTATCGCCACGAATATTGGAAAACCACTCTTCACGTAAATTACCAAAAAAAGATGTCATAAGTAAACTGCATATAGTTGGGGACAAAAAAAGCAATCATTACTCAGTGACAGAATGATTGCATTGTGATGAGCATTTCTAGAATGATAAAACTGTGTCCGCAATCATGGTCTGCGGTAGAAGAAGACAGACAAACCGTCAGAAAAATTATAAAAACACATATGATGAAAAATAAGGGAGAACATGCCTATCATACTATTAGTGTAATATGAAACATTGCTAATAAGAGGCGACAGTCGCACGATAGTCGTGACAACATGCTAAACTAAAAATGCTATGCTGAAGTTGTCGTCAATATAGTCGCTCTTACTGAGGTCGCTATTATAGCATTAGCCACTCAATATAAAAACCGCCGTCTCATTGTATAAAGTATTGAAAAATCAGTACCGAAATATGGTTGATACCGTTATCATGCTATTCATTTTAAGCAAATGGTTCAGGCGATATGTGCAGTACATTGATTGTCTGTTTTCTTGATATCATTTTGTTCATTTATTTGTTCGTTTCATAAAAGGAAAAGCCATGACCGCTAGCACCGCAACAGAAACCTTACTTCATAAAGGCAGTGGTTTACAAGTCGTGGTCGGTTTGGGGCAGTCGGGGTTATCGGTCGCGCATTATTTGGCCGAGCAAGGCTACCAAGTTGCCGTCACTGACAATCAGGAAAATCCTGCGTTAGCAGATAAGTTGCCTGCTACTATTGATATCAGGCAGTTTGGTGCGATCGATGCCGAATTATTACAACAAGCGGCACGGATTATTATCAGCCCCGGTATCTCTTTAGATAATGTCGCCATTGCCGCGGCACGAGCTGCAAATATTCCAGTGGTCAGTGATATTCAGCTATTTTGTGAGGCTTGTACGGTACCAATCGTTGCGATTACAGGTTCAAATGCCAAGAGCACCGTTACGACACTGGTCGGACAAATGGCGGCAGATGCAGGTATCAATGTTGGCGTAGGCGGTAACATTGGTGTGCCAGCGCTGAGCCTACTGAGTGATGAAGAGATGGAGCTGGCGGTTATAGAGTTATCCAGCTTTCAGTTAGAAACGGTCACCAACTTAAGAGCGCAGGTCGCGACAGTCCTCAATATGTCGCCTGATCACTTAGATCGTCATGGCGATATGCTCGGCTATCACCAAGCCAAACATCGTATCTTTCAAGGCGCCAAATCAGTAGTGATTAATCGAGAAGATGCCTTGACGCGGCCACTGGTATCAGACAGTTTGCCAAGATTGAGTACTGGTATCCATGCGCCTAATAAAGGACATTATGGACTTATTACGGATACCGCCGGACAAACTTATTTGGCACGCGGCACAGAGCGTCTAATATCGGCAGACAAACTTAAGATAAAAGGGCGTCATAACCTGCTCAATGCCCAAGCAGCGTTGGCATTGGGCGAGCTTGCTGGTTTGCCGCTTGAAAGTATGCTCATTACTTTGCAGCAGTTTGCAGGGCTTGAGCATCGCTGCCAATATGTCTCTACAGTCGCTGGTATTGATTATTTTAATGACTCTAAAGGCACTAATATTGGCTCAACTATGGCGGCTGTTGAAGGTTTAGGTGCAGTTTATGCGCCAAAAGACGGTAAGCTGCTATTAATATTGGGCGGTCAAGGTAAAGGTCAGCAGTTCGGTGAACTTTCGCCCTTTATCAATCAATATGTGAGTCAAGTGCTGTTTATTGGTGAAGACGGTAAGCAGATTGAGCAGCATTTACGTGCAGCGGGTCTCAGCGATGAGGTCAGCCTGCATCAATGTCAGACATTAGAAAATGCTTTTGCGACGATTGAGCAAGTAACAGCAAGTAGTTTGTCGCAAGTACAGGCTGTATTATTGTCACCTGCTTGTGCAAGCTTCGATCAGTTTGATGGGTTTGTCGCCCGCGGCGAGCACTTTAGCCAGCTCGTTAAACAATTGGATATTGTGTCTTAAAGGCTTCTATCATGAACGGCAAAACCTAAGCATCTATATCGTCGTATTTAGTCTTATAAAGCGCCTTGTTACAATATTATGTGACCTGCGCTTTATAATCGTAAACACGACAAGCATTTTCTGGATAAATGATTGTTTTGCTTATAAATTGCTGCTACTGTCAAAGAAAAGCATTACGGTCAGGAATTACAGGCTGTAGCAGAGACAATGAATACTTTGATGAGTATTCATTGAAGGTTTTCTAATCGACACTTGCTTATGCGCAACTTTTTAGTCAAGTCTATTTAACAATATCTCTTTTTAATTTTTAAACGGTGGCGTTGCATAAACGCCGTGTTTTTTCGTTTGCTAGTGTATATAAAATTATGGCGCTCTCTTCTCTCTTTCGTTCTTCTTTTCAATCTCGACAACCTAACGGTTCAGATGGCGTTTTATCTATGCCATCTGCGCGTGCGATTTTATTATCTAGCGTTGGCTGTATGTTGGTTCTGAGCCTATTAATGGTGGCTTCGGCGTCTATTCCTTTTGCGCTCAGTCGCGGCATGACAGAGCTAAAGTTTTTCTACAATCAGCTTCTATACATGGGCATTGGACTGGCTATTGCAGCGGTTTCTTATCGGGTTGTATCCTTAAAGACCTTATATAAGACCGAAACTCAATTTATACTCTTAGCCATTACGGGAGCCTTGCTATTTGCAACCTTATTTAGCACACCCATTAATGGCTCGAAGCGCTGGTTAACCTTAGCAGGATTCAACTTCCAGGTAGCAGAGCTTGCAAAGCTTGTAATGATTATATTTGTCTCAGATTTTGTCGTACGGCGCTCATTCGAAGTTCGTAACGGTTGGGATGGCTTTTTAAGGATTGCTTTGGTGGTTGGGATGATAACTTTCCTATTATTAGCGCAGCCAGATTTTGGCTCCTTTGTGGTTATCATTGGTATGGTCTTTGCGATTTTTTATATCGCTGGTGCTCCTTACAAACAGTTTATCGCCTTGGGTGCGGTCGCTGTCGGCGGCGCAGTATTAATGGTTGCGACGGTACAGTACCGATTGGTACGAGTGATGTCTTTTCTAGACCCATTTGATGATGTGCAAGATACTGATTATCAGTTGGCACGCAGTTTAATTGCCTTTGGTCGTGGACAGTTTACCGGCGTTGGTTATGGTGAAAGTGTGCAAAAACTGTCGCATTTGCCAGAAGCGCATACCGATTTTTTATTAGCCATTACGGGTGAAGAATTGGGTTTCGTTGGGGTGACTATGATTCTAATACTTGAAGCGCTGATTATCGGTAGTGCCATGCGTATCAGTTATACCGCTCTAAAGCGTCGGCAGATGCGCATGAGCTATACTGCTTTTGGGATTGCAGTGGTATTTATTGCACAGACTATTATCAATGCTGCAATGAATATGGGTGCAATTCCGACTAAAGGTTTGACAATGCCTTTCTTTAGTTATGGTGGCTCATCAATGTTGATTAGCCTAGTGATGGTGGCAGTGCTACTAAAGATTTATAAAGAAAGTCCTGAGATTGAAAAAAGCCAATGTCGCTATTACTAATTGGTGTTTTTGATTTAGAGAAGCGTCGCTTATAGCGGCGTTTTTTTGTTAAATAGTGGGCATATTTAAAGACTGCCTACCTTGTAATGGCGTGCTATCCCATTGAGTAATCGCTTGATTTAACATACGCTCTGGCGAGTCATGCTCGACTGGTAACTGCCCTAATAGCTTTAACGCATACGCAAGTAATTTACTTGGATGACGGGTATCGATAGGCTGCGCAAGATTTTGCTTGGAAAGTTTTTGACCATCTGAATTGCATATCAAGGGCAGATGATACCAATGACTGATCGTCGGTAAGCGTGCTGCTTGCATGATACTGATTTGAGCAGTCGTCATCGGTAAGATGTCCAAACCACGCATGATATGAGTGACTTGCTGTAGTCCGTCATCAAGACTTGCCGCCAAAATATAATTAATCATGCCATCTTGACGTCGAGCCACCATGTCCCCTAAAGTTTGCTGCGGATTATCCCACTGTATGCCCTGGATACCATCATTAAATCCAATACAGTAATCTGGCAGCTGTATACGCAGTTTATGTTGTGTAGGACTTAAATCCTCCTCAATACAAAAACGTGGATAGCGTTGTCTATTAGGCTGTAGATCGCTATCTACTTGTCTATTATCGTTAATAGACAAGTCAGTGGATAATTTTACATCATTAAGCGCTATTTGTTGTTCTTGCTGTGTCCAATAATGCTCTAAACGCTTACGTGAGCACTGACAGCCATAAGTCAGAGGACTTAATACTGAAGAGACATAATCATTATAAATATCAATGCGCTCAGACTGAAAAATAACATCGTCATCCCAGTTGAGCCCAAGCGCCTCTAAATCTATCAAAATTTGCTCGGTAAACTGTCTGTCACAACGTTCGGTGTCCGTATCTTCGATACGTAATAACCATTTGCCACCGAGTGATTTGATATGACAAAAGCTTGCAAGCGCGGTCGTTAACGAACCTAGATGCAGCTCACCTGTGGGTGAAGGCGCAAAACGGCCGATAGGCTGCGTCAATTCAATATTGGTTGGCATAGTTTTTTCTGACTTAGACGGGGTAGAGGTTTTCAACATAGACAGTTATTGTAAAATGACTGGAGAGATAAATAGAATAAACAATCCCATTATAAAAAGATATTTAACAAATACGCTTATTTTGTTGGTGACTCGTCAACCTGCGTAAAGCCTATTTATAAAACGCAACGAGCGACCAATCAATGGTCGCTCGTCGTTATTGTCATGCTTAATCAAAATGGCTTCAGTTCACTATATCTTGTATTTAGCAAACCTAAGCGCTTTTAGGTATGACCTTGGTTTTGGCGTTCTTTAATCTCAGACAATGTTTTGCAATCAATACACTGAGTTGCTGTTGGACGTGCTTCAAGACGACGCAAACCAATCTCTACGCCACAGGTTTCACAAAAACCATAATCATCATTTTCAATTTCTGAGATAGACTTGTCAATTTTGCGAATAAGCTTACGTTCGCGGTCACGCGTACGCAAAGTCAGCGCAAACTCTTCTTCTTGAGTGGCGCGATCATTGATGTCTGGCATGGCGCTCGACTCATCTTGAATATAAGTCTTAGTGCGATCCGCTTCACCGATAAGCTGATGCTTCCAGTCTAATAACATTGCCTTAAAATGTGCCAACTGCTCATCAGACATATACTCTTCGTCTTTGGCAGGTGCATAAGGCGTAAACTTAACATCACTTGGATTCGTGGTCAGGGTGCTCATATGGGTATCCTACTTTTTCAAATTAATTCAATAAAACGTGCTGTCAAAAGACCAGACGTTATCAATTTACCAAACGCTATAAATTTTCCCTTTATAAAACGTTTTACCACTTAGTAACACAGCTGATCTGATTAAAATGTTTGTCTCAATATGCTGATAATGACGTATCAATGGTCAAGTATATTGTCATAAATATTTATATTTAAATGGTTATGCCTAAATAAAATAATAAGTCACTGACTGTGAACACTTAAATTGTGGTCGATGTAGCCATCCTAGCTATTATAATATTGCCTAATGATATATTAAACTGTTGTGATTTTTATCACTATTTATCGTTTGTAATGCTGTCTTCAAAATATAGCTCTCAAGACAAAAATGCGATTAGTTATATTTATATCAACCTATACTGTGCCAGCCATTCTATAACGAATCAAGCAAAATCAGCGAGCAATATAGCCGACAGCCTCAAAGCACCATTATAGCCAGACAAGTAATCAATTCTAGTCAATAAAACTGGTCGTCAAGTATCTAGTCTTTCAACCCAGCTTGCAACCTTTCCATTGTTGGCTAATTGCAACCAACGATACCCTGGGCGCATATTTTTATCGTAGGCAAAATTGTCTTCAAACGGCTTAAATTGATAGCAGGTAGAAGGAGTGCTATATACAGTGACACCTTGATGATGGCGTGTTTGCTCTTGATGGGTATGTCCATTGATAATAACGCTAAGATTTTCAAAGGGGGTTATATGCTGCCAGAACTCCTCTGCATTCTCTGCCATATGGCTATCAATCCATTCGGAATCTACGGGCAATACATGATGATGGAGCGCGATGAGAGCGGGCTTAGCACAAAATGCTAGCTGCTCACGTACCCAATCAATGTCGGTTGATGTAATCTCGCCTTCTACTTTGCCAGTAATCGATGAGTCTAGTAAAAGCAGCTGCCAATGCTCAGATTCAATCAAATGACGGCTAAGCAGACGTGGGTCAGAAGCCCTCGCAATCAGCGTCCGTTGGTAAAAAGGTAAATCCTCACCCATCTCATCAGTCACGTCATGATTGCCAGCAATACAGGCAAAGGGAATACCCGTCTCCTTCAATACTGTAAAAATATGGTCATAAATAGCAGGCTCTACTTTATTGACCAAATCGCCTGTTACAATAATTAAATCACACCGTATCTCTTTGCTCAATGCTTGCTTGATAATTGCCTCAAAACTATATTGGCAAACAGCGACTTCACTACTGGTTTCATCAGCAGAAGCCGGCACGTGTGATGATAGATGCAAATCAGTGATTTGCAATACATTCACCTGTCCGTCTGGCGTGCTGACGGCACTCACAGGATAGCTTGGCATTAAATTTTGTCCCTTATCGAAGACTAACAATGAACACTTTTAGGATATTCAGATAATTAAATGCACCATGGCAGCTCACCTGATTTCTCAATGTCGTTTTTATAGAGCGCATTTTAGACTGCTGATAAGAAGGGTGTTCCCTCTTGCGTAAAGCGCTATTAACTATCATATTGATAGCATTCGTGAAATTTTACAACATTAAACGTATGAAAGCTTTAGCAATTTTAATGAAATAAAGTTGTGCAAGGGAAAGAGATATTTGAGAGCATTACCTATGGCTATAGTGTGTTATGGCAAATGGCCTACCTTCTAACGGCGTGGCGACCAAAACTTTGCCAATATAGATTTTGATGTGGTCAGTTTTGAGATGATTAAAGCGGTAAAGAACAAACTGGCTAAGACCAAGACGATAGAGAGTCCAGTTTGGATATCAAGCCAAATACTACCCCATACACCGAGTGTCACACCAAGTTGTGCTGTAAATAGGGCGAGAATCACCATCTGTTTTGGTGACGCTGACCACAGGCGAGCAGTAAGAGCTGGTAATACCAATAAGCCGCTGATCAATAAGCTGCCAACAGCTTGCAAAGCGATGGCACAGAACCCTGCTAATACGCCCATAAAAAACAGACGTTGGCGAGTAGGGTTAACGCCTTGTATACGTGCCAAAGCTTCATGGGTTGCCAATTTAATTTGGGCAGGCCATATATAAATGAGTAATGCCAAACCGACCAATACGCTGCCAGCAATTAAGGGCAAGTCTGCCCAATCAAGCTCAAGCAAGTTACCAAACAAGAACCCTAAGACGTTTGCTTGCTGATCGGTTAGTTGGGTTAAAGTTAATAATCCCAGACACAGTAAGGATACGGCAACCACTGCTAGTACAGCATCGGCTGGTAAGCGTTCATCATCCATAAATACCAGTCCCAATACCACCAGCACGCTGACCAATGCAATACCGATACCCATTGGCATCTGCCACCATACCGCCAGTGCCACACCTAGTAATGTCCCATGTGCTAATGCATCAGCGAAAAAAGCCATACGTCGCCACAACACCAAGCATCCTAAAGGTGCTGAAAGCAATGCTAAAATACTACCGGCAATCCAAGCAGGCGCAATAATGGCTAACCAAGCACTCATAATACATATCCGTAAATTTTTATAAAAAAGGTGTCAGGCATTTTTGATTTAAGTCATTTGATTTTTATTATATCTAGCTTGGTGCGTGATGCTCGCAGGCATGCGGCTGATGGACATACGGTTGCTCGTAATGATGACCGAATAGCTTTTGAAACTCACTGCTGATGGCAAGCTCGCTCGGTTGACCTTCACAGCAAATATGCTTATTCAAGCAAATCACTCGTCGACTGCCTTTCATGACCCAGTGCAAATCATGCGAGACTACTAACATAGCACAGCGTAAAAATTCCGGTAGTTCATCAATAAATTGATACAACCAAACTTCCGTTTCAGGATCAAGACCTTGCATCGGCTCATCTAAAATCAATAAGTTGGGCTTATCTAATAACGCCCGTGCCAATAATACCCGTTGAGTTTCACCTCCAGAGAGGTGCAGCATCTGCCGCGAGAGTAAATGGGTCAATGATAATTTATCAAATATAAACTGCCGCTGCTCTGCCGTAAGGCGTTTTTTACGGGCTTGCGCTAAAAGGTCGCTGACACGTAATGGCAGTATTGGTGGCACAGAAAATCGCTGCGGCACATAGCCTATCTGTAAAGGCTCAGAAGGTGTGACCTGTCCAGATGTTGGTACAATCAGTCCCAAAATAAGCTTAACCAGCGTCGACTTGCCCGCACCATTGGGACCAATAACGCTTACCGTCTCATTGACAGCAATGTCAATATTAATATTAGACAGTAAACGTTGTTGACCAATATAGTAGCTGACATTGCTTAAGTTCAGCAGCTTACTTGTATTATTCATCAGATGACCGCGCATATGGATAGGGAATAGGTTTAAATATAACAGTAATCTAAATTTTTACTGACAGGCTTGGCAACGACCGCTCAGCTCAATCACACTACGAGCAACGGTAAAGCCGATATCTTCTTCAGCAAAGCTCATCATCTCTTGCACAGGTAAGCTGCTACACTCTTGTACGCGTTGACACTGCTCACAAATTAAAAAGGCTGCCGTATGATGAGCGCGTGGATGACAGCAAGGTACATAAGCATTGATAGAGGTCAGCTGATGAATCAAACCTTCGCTCAATAAAAACTCTAAACTGCGATATACAGTTGGCGGTGCGACATTTTTCGTGCCCTCAAGCTCACTGTCATTATCTAAGAGTCGCATTTGCTGTAACTGAGTGATTAAATCATAAGCGCCTACTGGTTTATTGGCTTGCAATACCAGCATATATATTTGCTGCCGTAAGGGGGTAAAACGCACACCTCGCATACGAGACTGCTCTTTTGCTGCTTCTAGACGCTCGGTCACATCCTGTGGCGTAAAATCTTGCACGTCATGAGCATGCTCACAGTTCGATGAAGTGGTCGGCATAGCATAAACTCCCAAAAGCATTTTCAATAAATGCAGAAAGCATTCGGTTTTAATTAAATTCCGCACAGTATAACGGTAAATGGCTATATCAATACGTAGATTTGCCAAACCTTACTATTACTTTTAATCAACATCGCTTTTGTAGGTTGGACCGCGGTTAGCAAAAACAGAATAGCTGAAATGCAAAATAAAAGTGGGATTTCATTATGTTATAGTATAACATAATGATTGGAAACTTAATATATTAAAGATATCGCAGTTCAATGACTTAATAGGATCAATAACGCATGATTGCCAATGCTCATAAAGCCACGCCGATTGTAGATAACAGCTTAAACGTTCAAGAAAAGAACCTTTTGCATAAAGTGCAGCAATTAACACAGCAGTACTTCTTAATAGCTAGCTTGTTGATGTTAGGGTTTTTGGCGTTACCAGCTCAAGCGGCAACGGTGAGTGTGAGTGTGAGTGTGAGTAATTATCCATTATTTTTGTTAAGCCAAGCAGTTACTGAAGGCGCACCCCCTGCCAAGCAGTTGCTACAAGCGGGAGAGGTTGGGCATCATGGTAGTATCAGCCCCGGCGATATTAAGGCAATTCAAGACAGCACCTTTGTGGTTTGGTTTGGTGAGCCGTTAGAAAATAACTTGGCAGCAAATTTAAACGACGCGCCTAACTCTATCGCTTTATTTAAGTTTGATGCTTTTAATCGCCATCCTTTGCGTGATATCAAAGGCAAGCCTATCGCTGGCACGCTTGATCCACATATTTGGTTGGATCCTAACAACGCCAAAGCCATTACCCGTGCGCTTGCCGTCATACATAGTCATGCCAATCCGCAATATAAAAAACTTTATCATGCCAATGCACAAAAATTTGCCCAGCGTATGGATGCAGCAGTAGCAGGGTCAAACAGTAGTGCTAAACAAAAACCTTTGCCGTATTGGGCTTATCATGATGCTTATCAATATATGGAAAACAGCATCAACCTACAGCTCATTGGCAGCTTAAGTACTGATGATCATTTAGCACCAAAAGCCAGTCAATTACGCTGGCTTAACGAGCAGCGCCCAGCTAATCAGATGTGTCTGGTCAGTCCAAGTGCGCCTGCCAAAGGTTTACTTGCCAAGTTACAGCCTGTTCAAGAAACCGTTCAGGCAGAAGATATGAGTAATAGTAAAGACTTTGTCAGTGGGTGGCAAACGATGGCACAGCAAATTCGCCAATGTATATCATAATGGACTTATTAGAATAAGTGATTGAAACTGTTAATTAAGAATCTCTAAAGACTGTGATATAGTGCCGGTCAAAGACTGGTTATCTACGCTTAAGTATCTGAATTCTTGATGATTGAGCTAGGTGACTGATAAAAGGTATATTTTACTTGCTTAAAAGGGGCTCGCTCCCTATAATAAGTGGCGTTTAATTTTGGTTAAAAGGTAACATCTGTAGAGTGAGCCATTCACGGATAATAGTGTCGCGATGATATTAGATAGCGATATAATCCAAATGTTTAAGGCTATAGGAATACCGATGACCAAGCCTGCCAAACGCACACAAAAAGATAAAATTGGTATTTATATCAAACGTCAAGCATGGATACTGTTTATCCTTATTATTATTGCTTGGCTTGTAGATACGATATGGCTGCACAGTTCGCTAACCGTTGCAAAAAGTACCGCTATTGGTGCCTTGCTAAGTTTTGCCACACAAGCTGTCTTTGCCTTTTTTATCTTTTGGTATACCGGTTATCGCGCGCGCTTACATATTGTTAGCCAGCTTTATCGGGGTCAGATGGCCAAATGGCTATTGACTGTGTTTGGTTTCGCACTAATTTTTATTACCGTACAACCCCTATCTGCGCCAGCGCTGTTTATCGGTTTTATGGTAATGCAAATTAGTCACAGTTGGATGTTGTGGCATATACGCTAGTGTTAATAAATGATAACTATATACATAGTTACAGTATTCATTGCGCTTAGCAAGTCACCCTGCCGTCCAGCTTCTCTATGACTGATTTTAGAAAGTCGAAGCATAATAATTGTCTTAGGACAGTACCAACTATCGTGATATGAGCGTTTGATATAAGGTAGCGTGCAGTAATGTGCGGGTAGGGGAACGCGAAATGAGCGTTTACTACTATTTATAATTAAATTCTTACAATTTAATTATAGATGCGAAGCAACGGTGTTAAACGCCCCTAGCAGCTAACTTATTCATACAGCGGATAAAAAAGTCACAATTGACTTTACACGAATACAACCCTGCATTAATATATGCAGCTAAATATTTTACTTAACAGCGCTGTATTAAGCGTCGACTGTCAAAACACAGTGATAATAAGTAAACATATACATAAGAATTTTGCGTACACATGTAAAGGGCTATTACTGAACTATCATAAGCCCTTTTTTGATAGCTAAAATTTATCTTACGCTATCAAATCAGCATGAGTCATTGAACTATGGGTTGGATGTTATTGGTTACATGAGCGTGTTAGCATGAGTCATTTGCTTGCTTTGTTGTAAGGCAGATAAACATACTAAAATCTCATCAGATGACAACCATATTTTTGGTAGTTGATTAAATCGTTGATTAATAAGAAGCTGACATTATGGCAGGCGAGCAAACAACAACAGAATATATCTCTCACCACTTAACGAACTGGACGTACGGCTATCTGCCGGGCGAAGGTTGGAAAGTTGCCTATAATGCTGAAGAAGCTAGTGCAATGGGCTTTAAAGCTATCCACCTTGATTCTATGCTTTGGTCAATTGGTCTAGGCATTGTTTTCTGCGCCATCTTTTGGATGGTCGCTAGGAAAGTCACTTCAGGCGTGCCGGGTAAAACTCAGGCTGCGGTTGAGATGATCGTTGAGTTCGTTGATAACAACGTTCGTGATTCGTATAGTGGTACCTCAAAGCTGATTGCGCCTTTGGCGTTGACTATCTTTGTATGGATATTCTTAATGAACTTGATGGATTTACTACCCGTCGACTTTATCCCTATGATTGCTGGCCAAATCGGCGCACTGATGGGACATGATCCACATCATGTGTACTTTAAGATTGTTCCAACCACGGATCCTAATATCACGCTTGGCATGTCTTTTTCTGTCTTTATACTGATTCTGTTTTATAGTATCAAAGAAAAAGGTTTGGGCGGCTTTGTAGGCGAGCTAACACTGCATCCGTTTAGTGCCAAAAACCCTATCGTACAAATTATTTTAATACCCATCAACTTTATCTTAGAGTTTGTTACTTTGATAGCGAAACCTATCTCTTTAGGTTTACGACTATTCGGTAACATGTATGCTGGTGAGTTGATTTTCATACTGATTGCCTTAATGCCGTTTTGGATTCAATGGGCGTTATCAGTACCGTGGGCTATTTTCCACATCTTAATTATTACACTTCAAGCGTTCGTATTTATGATGCTGACGATAGTTTATATGTCACTTGCATCATCAACTGAACATTAATTAGACATTCAATAGGTAAATGAGGATACATCCATGGATCCAGTATTAGGTGGTTACACAGTTATCGCAGTAGCACTACTTATCGGTTTAGGTGCACTAGGTACAGGTATTGGTTTTGCTATTCTAGGTGGTAAATTCCTAGAAGGCGTTGCGCGTCAGCCAGAACTTGGTTCACAGTTGCAAACTCGTATGTTCATCGTAGCAGGTCTTCTTGATGCTATTCCGATGATCGGTGTTGGTATTGCTATGCTATTGTTGTTCGCTAACCCTCTAGCAGGTTAATCAGAAAGCTCAGTTGTAAATGTTTGGTAGTCAAAGTTTGTATCTTAACCATAGCCAAAGTTTGGCTATCAAATATGATCAATGAAACTGATTTTTCATTAACAAAGAGGTGATCACGTGAATATCAATTCTACCCTCATCGGTCAAGCCATTGCTTTTGCAATCTTTGTGATGTTCTGCATGAAATTCGTGTGGCCACCACTTATCGGCGCAATTAATGACCGTCAGCGTAAAATTGCTGAAGGCTTAAATGCCGCAGAAAAAGCAAAAGCAGATTTGGCGACCGCGGAGCGAGATGTACAGCAGGAGCTTGATCTTGCAAAGACTAAAGCTGCTGCTCTGATCGAGCAAGCAAATAAAAGCGCCAATCAACTTGTTGAAGATGCAAAATCGCAAGCCCAAGTGGAAGGCGAGCGCATTCGTCAACAAGCGCAAGCCTCTATCGACCAAGAAATCAATCAAGCACGTGAATCATTACGTGCCCAAGTTGCTGAATTGGCGGTACTTGGTGCAGAAAAGATTTTGCAAGACAAAGTCGATGTGCAAAAACATGCCAGCATGTTAGACCAACTGGCGGCGAAGCTGTAATTGTGAGGATATAATGGCTGACTTATCAACCTTAGCACGACCGTACGCTAAAGCCGCGTTTGACTATGCCAATGAAAACGGGGCAGTAAATGAGTGGGAAGACTTCTTATTTGTTGCCGCCACCGTTGTCAATGACAAGTCGTTCAGTACTTGGCTAGACAATCCAGCTGTTTCTGCTGAGCATAAGTCAGCTGCTTTGGTCGATCTTTATGATACGCAAGTAGCTAGCGCTAATGATTCTGCTTTTAAGCAGTTATTAGATGCAAATAAAGGGGTTCGCCCTGACAGCAACGCCAGCTATCCAAAAGTATCAGTAGCATTTAGTAACTTCGTTAAACAGTTATCAGAACAAGAGCGTCTGGCGCTGCTTCCTGAAGTTTATGAGCATTATCGCCGTCACAAGGCAGTAAGCTTAAAGCAGCTTGACGCTTATGTGACCTCTGCTTATCCATTAACCGATGATCAGCGTGATATGCTACAAGCACGTCTTGCTGCTTCGCTAAATGCTAGCGTAGTGATTCATGAATCGGTGGATGCCAGTCTTTTGGCAGGCGTTACGATCAAAGTCGGTGACAAAGTTATCGATGATTCGATGCGCGGCAAGTTACAACAGTTAAAAACACAGCTAACGGCCTAATGCCAATCATTAACGTAGCTTAATCAAGCATGCGTGATATAAGAGCATTTACGTCAGTGGCGGGTTATCATAAATTAAAGGAAACAAGGCAATGCAACAATTGAATCCAGCGGAAATCAGTAACCTGATTAAGCAGCGCATTCAAGACCTTGATGCGGGTGCAACTGCAAAGAATGAAGGCACGATTGTCAAAGTATCTGACGGTATCGTGCAGATTCATGGTCTTGAAGATGCCATGTACGGCGAAATGATTGAGTTTGAAGGTGAAGTCTATGGAATGGCGCTCAACTTAGAGCGTGATTCTGTTGGCGCAGTAGTACTGGGTGACTTCCTAAAACTACAAGAAGGTCAAAAAGCCTATTGTACTGGTCGTATCCTTGAAGTTCCGGTAGGTCCTGAGTTGCTAGGCCGTGTTGTTGATGCTTTAGGTAACCCTATTGATGGCAAAGGTCCTATTAATGCCAAAATGACTGACAAAGTTGAGAAGATCGCCCCAGGCGTTATCGATCGTCAGTCAGTTGATCAGCCAGTCATGACAGGTTATAAGTCTGTTGATACCATGATTCCAATCGGTCGTGGTCAGCGTGAGCTTATCATTGGTGATCGTCAGACGGGTAAAACCGCGATGGCTATCGATGCGATTATTGCACAGAAATCATCTGGCATTAAGTGTGTCTATGTTGCAATCGGTCAGAAGCGTTCTACCATTGCTAACGTGGTGCGTAAACTCGAGCAAACTGGTGCCCTTGAATATACGACGGTTGTAGTAGCGTCAGCATCAGAGCCAGCAGCACTACAATATATCGCACCGTACTCAGGTTGCACGATGGGTGAATACTTCCGTGACCGTGGCGAAGATGCACTGATTGTATTTGATGACTTATCAAAGCAAGCAGTAGCGTATCGTCAAATCTCACTACTATTACGTCGTCCGCCAGGTCGTGAAGCGTATCCTGGTGATGTATTCTATTTACACTCACGTTTACTTGAGCGTGCATCACGCGTAAACGCGGCGTATGTAGAAAAATTCACCAATGGTGAAGTGGTTGGTAAAACGGGTTCTCTAACTGCGCTACCTATCATTGAAACCCAAGCAGGTGACGTATCTGCATTTGTACCGACTAACGTGATTTCAATCACTGATGGTCAGATTTTCTTAGAGTCCAGCCTATTTAACTCAGGTATCCGTCCGGCTGTGAACGCTGGTATTTCGGTATCACGTGTTGGTGGTGCGGCTCAGACTAAGATTATTAAGAAACTGTCTGGTGGTATCCGTACCGCACTGGCTCAGTATCGTGAACTTGCAGCATTCGCTCAGTTTGCATCAGATCTTGATGATGTGACTCGTGAACAGCTTGACCACGGTGAGCGTGTGACTGAATTGATGAAGCAAAAACAGTATCAGCCAATGTCAATCTCTGAGCAAGCCGCTGTTATCTATGCGTCAAACGAAGGTTTCTTAGCAGACGTACCAGTTGAAAAAATCGGTTCTTTTGAAGAAGCTTACTTACGCTACATGCATGATGAGCAAGCTGACTTAATGAAAGAGATTGATGACACTGCGAATTATAACGATGATATCGCAGGTCGTTTAAAATCGTCTTTAGAGACTTTTAAACAAAATCACAGTTATTAATTTAACGGGTTAAGCCAGTTTTGTTGTGGCTTTAGTGTTAGAGCTTATGGAGTGGCGCGTTGTCTGATAAGCTTTTTATTAAGACAGCAGCGCCACTTTAGTCACAACTCATGGTATATGGTTGCGTCATGCCACAAGATATTAAAACATTTAAACAATGATGCAATGCTAAATGGTACATTGTTAACGAGAATACCGTTTTATATTGAAATATTGTTGCATGCGCCAATGCTTTTTTAACCCTCTTATATTGGAATCATTATGGCAAACTTAAAAGAAATACGTGCCAAAGTCACCAGTATTCAAAGCACCCAGAAAATTACTCGCGCTATGCAAATGGTAGCCGCCAGTAAAATGCGCCGTGCCCAAGAGCGCATGGAAGTGGGTCGCCCGTATGCTGATAGTATGCGCCGGGTTATTTCGCATTTGGTGCATGCCTCATCCGATTATAAACATCCGTATATGGTAAGCCGCCCAGTCAATAGAGTTGGCTATATTGTCATCACATCTGACCGTGGTCTAGCGGGTGGTTTGAATATCAACTTATTCAAAGCCCTATCTAAAAATATCCAGAAATACCAAGAGCAGTCTGTACAAGCTGAATTTGCTGTCATTGGCGCTAAAGGTGTCAGCTTCTTTAAAAGCTTTGGTGGTAAAGTCACCTCAGCCGTAACTGATTATGGTGATAAACCTACTTTTGAGCAGATAAATGCACCAGTTCAAGCGATGCTTGACGATTATACTAACGGTAAAATAGACCGCATTTATGTGGTTTATAATAAGTTTGTCAATGCAATGACCCAAAAGCCAACGGTCAATCAGTTGGTGCCTTTACCAGAGAGTGCGTTTGGTGAAGAAGAGAGCGGTATTCAGACTGAACTTAGCTGGGATTATATCTACGAGCCTGATATCAAAACATTGATTGATGAATTGCTTGGACGTTACATTGAGTCTATCGTCTATCAAGCGGTGATGGAAAACATTGCCTCTGAGCAGTCCTCACGTATGGTTGCGATGAAAGCGGCGACAGATAATGCTGGCGACCTAATTAACGATTTACAGTTGGTTTATAACAAGCTGCGTCAAGCGGCGATTACCCGAGAAATATCGGAAATCGTTGGTGGTGCTGCTGCTGTTTCATAATTGAAACCCTTTATAAAACCCAATATATACAGAATTTCCAGGAGAACGCAATGAGTAGCGGTCGTATTGTACAGATTATTGGCGCGGTTCTTGACGTTGAGTTCAACCGTAATGAAGTACCTAAGATTTTTGATGCTTTGCTAGTTGATGGCACCGAAACTACTTTAGAAGTACAGCAACAGCTGGGTGATGGCATCGTACGTACGATTGCTATGGGTTCTACTGAAGGACTCAAGCGTAACCTTCCAGTTACCAATACTGGTGGCCCAATTTCTGTGCCAGTTGGTATCGGTACGCTAGGTCGCATCATGGATGTTCTTGGTCGTCCTATCGATGAAGAAGGTCCAGTACAAGCAGATGAGCGCTGGTCAATTCACCGTGAAGCGCCAAGCTATGCAGAACAATCAAACAGTACTGAGCTGTTAGAGACTGGTATTAAAGTAATCGATTTACTTTGCCCGTTTGCTAAAGGTGGTAAAGTTGGTCTGTTTGGTGGTGCTGGTGTTGGTAAAACCGTCAACATGATGGAATTGATCAACAACATCGCGCTTAAGCATGAAGGTTTGTCAGTATTTGCGGGTGTTGGTGAGCGTACGCGTGAAGGTAATGACTTCTATCACGAAATGCAAGAAGCTGGCGTTGTAAACACTGAAGACTTTAGCAAATCTAAAGTAGCAATGGTATACGGTCAGATGAATGAGCCACCGGGTAACCGTTTACGTGTGGCACTGTCTGGTTTGACCATGGCTGAGTATTTCCGTGATACGAAAGATCCTGCTACTGGCAAAGGTCGTGACGTATTGTTGTTTGTTGATAACATCTACCGTTATACTCTAGCCGGTACTGAAGTATCAGCATTGCTTGGTCGTATGCCATCAGCGGTTGGTTATCAGCCAACACTTGCTGAAGAGATGGGTATGCTGCAAGAGCGTATTACTTCTACGCAATCAGGCTCTATTACTTCTGTACAAGCGGTATATGTACCTGCGGATGATTTGACGGATCCATCACCAGCAACGACGTTTGCTCACTTGGATGCAACAGTGGTACTAAGCCGTGATATCGCTTCACAAGGTATTTATCCTGCGGTTGATCCACTAGATTCAACCTCACGTCAGCTTGATCCATTGGTTATCGGTGAAGAGCATTACAACGTTGCTCGTGGTGTTCAGGAAGTTCTACAGCGCTATAAAGAACTGAAAGACATCATCGCAATTTTGGGTATGGATGAGTTATCAGAAGAAGATAAACTGGTTGTTTATCGCGCTCGTAAAATTCAGCGCTTCTTATCACAGCCATTCCATGTCGCTGAAGTCTTCACTGGCGCACCTGGTAAATATGTCCCACTACGCGATACCATTGCGAGCTTCAAAGCAATCATCGCAGGTGAGTATGACAGCTTACCAGAGCAAGCCTTCTACATGGCTGGCGGCATCGATGAAGTCGTTGCTAAAGCTGAAAAAATGAAGTCTTCTGCTGCGTAAGTGGTATTAGTATTCGCTAAAAAGTAGGTGTAATATAAACTTTATATCTACTCTTTAGTAACGTGTTGCGTTTTTGATCGCGCTTTGATAGTAAGGAATTAAGTATGGCAACGTTACAATGTCGCGTCGTAAGTGCTCGTGAAGAGTTGTATTCAGGCGAAATTAGCATGTTAATAGCTAGTGGTACCGAAGGCGAGATTGGTATATTGCCAGGTCACACTCCGCTTATTACTTTGCTAAAGCCAGGTGCAATGCGCGTACAAACGCCAAATGGCGAAGAAGAAGTGATTTACGTCTCAGGTGGCGTACTAGAAGTACAGCCAAAAATGGTTACCGTACTTGCTGATACTGCCATGCGTGCACATAACCTTGACGAAAGTAAAATCGTTGAAGCACGTAAGAAAGCGGAGCAAATGCTGGTCAACCAGTCTGATACCGTACAAACTAATGCTGCCTTGGCGTCATTGGCGGAATCTGTTGCCCAGCTACAGACCATCCGTAAGTACAAAAACCGTGCTTAATATTTTTTGTTTGTAAGAGTAAATATTTACTCTTGTAAGCAATAATAAAAAAACAGTCCTTTATGGGCTGTTTTTTTATGGCTGTTGGTTTTATTGGATAGTGATGGTTTTTAGCTTTTAGCCAAAAAGCTACTAGCAACAATGGCAATATATGGTTATATTAAGGGTTGAAAAATAGTTTGCTAACTTATAGAGTTGAGCTGTTTTATGCGCTTTACTTAATGATCAGGCTTATGATCGAAAGCTTTAGACATAGCGAAACGGTTATGAGCAAATAAAGTTATTTGACGCTTTTTGAATACGATAAACGGTATGATTTTTGCACGTAAAATAAAGTTTTAATGGTCGTAGTTTATAGGTTTTGTTAACGACTATAAGCTATAGTATAGGAAGCTGCAGGATTAATAGTATACTGTGCTGCCAAGTTTGTAACAGCTATATAAACAGCAGTTGCACTATTTTGTAGTGCTATTCATTTTACTGCTCTTATTTTGACTACTTTTAAATGAGATGTACTAGAGGATATAACAATGACAACGAATGATGATGACAACACCCCCCGAATTTTGATTGTTGAGGACGATGAGCGTCTGGCCATGTTGACCCAAGATTATTTGGTCAAAAACGGTCTAGAAGTGGCGATTGAAACGGATGGTAATCGCGCCATTCGTCGTATTGTCAATGAGCAGCCAGATTTGGTTGTACTTGATGTCATGCTTCCAGGTAGCGATGGCTTGACAGTCTGCCGTGAAGTACGTCCACATTACCAAAACCCTATCTTGATGCTGACTGCACGCACAGAAGATATGGATCAAGTATTGGGTCTTGAGATGGGCGCCGACGATTATGTCGCAAAGCCTGCTCAGCCACGTGTTTTATTAGCGCGTATTCGTGCATTATTACGCCGTTCAGAAAACGCCCCGTCAGAAGATGTGCCGCAGCGTCTAGAGTTTGGTGAATTGGTTATCGATAATGGTGGTCGTTCAGTGAATCTAGGTGATGAGTTAGTAGATTTCACCAGTGCAGAATATGACCTACTATGGTTGCTTGCTTCTAATGCTGGTCGTATTCTATCTCGCGAAGATATCTTTGAGCGTCTACGTGGTATTGAGTATGATGGTCAAGATCGCTCTATTGACGTCCGTATCTCACGCATTCGTCCAAAAATCGGTGATGATCCAGAAAACCCAAAACGTATCAAAACCGTACGTAGTAAAGGCTATCTATTCGTAAAAGAAGGCAACTAATCGCCGACTTTTGCTATAAGTCTTGATTGTTCCTCGTTAAACCCTAAAAAACCAGCGTAAAGCTGGTTTTTTAGGGTTTAAATATTAAGTTTTTAACCTTAATTGCTGCGTTATGTGGTTTAATTAAGCGATAATTTTATGTACCAGTTTAATTATCATTAAATATATATCACAGCGAATATTATCCTATTATGGTTATAATAGGTATTATTCTATTGATAACGCTTATTCATCAGGTTGGTCACGGCACGTATGTCATTAGTCTCTTCTCTTAAACACAGTATTTTTGTTCGTATTTATGCAGGGCTATTGATAGTCTGCTTGTGTGTGGCACTATTTGCCCAGCTATTGATGGATACCATTAATAAAGAGCGGGTCCAATCTTATCGTGAAAATATGGCGACAGGGGCGTTTCATATCGTGAGTGAGGGTTTGGCTCACCAAGAAAACGAGGCGCAACGTGATTATTGGTTGTCTGATGCCAGTAGTTTGTTTGGCTCAGAATTTAAGATCGTGTCTATCGATGAAGTGGATTTTAATGCCAGCGAGCTGCGCCGTTTTGAGAAAGAAAACACGGTCGTACGCTATATCAGTCAACTGACCACTGCCGATGTCTATTATCGCCTACCAGACAATCAAGGTGTTTTGACTGCGCGTATCTCACAAGTGACTGAACAGCAAGTCAGAGCTATCGCCGTATTTTTGCTAGATGATTTGTCCTATTATATTACTTTGTCTGATAAACGCGCACGTTTGGCACAGTTAGAAGAAAAGTTTTCATTTCCTTTAGCATTTAAAGCAGTAGCGGCGCTCAATTTGGATCCTGATCAGATGGCACGCTTGCGCCGTGATGAGGTGGTTATCTTATTGCAAGATACCAATACCAGTAAAAGTAACTCGTCTATCAAAGTCATTGTGCCGTCTGAAATTAGTGATATGGCAATTTTGATCGGTCCAGTACCTTTGTTTAATTGGTTCCCATTAAACTTGATCGTCAGTATGATTTTGATCAGTATGTTTTTAATTAGTTTGGGTGTGTATGCACTGATTTTCCCGCTTGAGCGCAAGTTACAACTAATACAGGTCGGGGTAAATGAGGTCAGTAAAGGCAATCTTGAAAGTCAAGTACAGGTGATTGGTCAAGATGAAATCGCCCGTTTAGCTGCAACCTTTAATGCCATGACTTCTCATATTAAGCGTTTGATTGAGTCGCAGCGAGAGCTAACGCGAGCGGTGTCACATGAGTTACGTACGCCCGTTGCACGTATTCGCTTTGCTGTTGATATGCTGGCAGATACTGATGATGAAGATTCGCGTTTTATGCAGCGTGACTTTATTGATGAAGATATCGAAGCGCTTAATGGCTTGATTGATGAAATTCTCACCTATGCGAAACTTGAAGAAGGCTCGCCCAAACTAGATTTGGAACCAGTCAATCTTCGAGAGCTGCTTGAGCAGATTGAGCGTGAAACCAATGCCTTGGGTAAACCGATTAAAATTGTCACTAAACTGCCAAATGCTAAAGTAGAAGCAATAGCAGATAGACGCTACTTACATCGCGTGATTCAAAATTTGGCTGGTAATGCTCTGCGTTATGCAGAGACTACGATTATCATTAGTGCTGGGGTCAAAAAGGGCAATGCCTTTGTCAGCGTTGAAGATGATGGTCACGGTATTCCAGAAGCAGATCGCGAAAAGGTCTTTATTCCATTCTCCCGCTTAGATGACAGTCGGACGCGTGCCTCAGGTGGCTACGGTTTGGGCTTGTCTATCGTATCACGCATTGCTTTTTGGTTTAATGGTCGTATGAAGGTTGATGAGAGCCGAGATCTTGGTGGCGCGCGGTTTGTGATGACATGGCCTATCAAGCCACTGACACAAATTTTAGCGGCCGATGAATTAACCCAAGATAAGAGTGAGCGTGAGTTTGATGCATAAGCATCATCAATATACTTTTGAAATAAAACAGTGCTGTTAAGATGACTTTTATAAAGGTATCAAAACGCCTATCGAAATACTATTTCACTTGTAGCTATGTTATTTCTAACTGATCATAAATGACGCTAACAAGTTATTTATTGCTGTTATTTAGTCTTTAATGGAGGAGGGCAACGGATGCCGTATTTATTTGGAGGTTTGGTGGTATTAAATGCTGTGACACTAGGATATTATTTATTCTTACAGCAGCCAAGTACTACTCAGACGCTAAAGGTAGCGCAGGATGAGATTACCCAGCCTTTAGCGTTTATTAACAGTGCTGAGTATATTCCGCCGGCTATTGGCAACAAGTAATAAGTTTTATAACCGTTGAAGTTTTTATATCTAAAGAAAAATAATACTAAAAAAGCAACGATAGCCAGTCGTTGCTTTTTTAGTATTATTGATTGGCACTATTATGATCAGTTCAATATAAAAGTGATTAAGCGAGAAAAATTCGTCCCAGTCTCGCCCTATAAAATTACGTATCTATTTTATTTAATATCAACTGTCTCAATAAATGGCTTTGTAGCGGGATTGACATTCAAAGGTTGTTCTCCGGCAACTTCTGAAATGAGAGGGATGCGAATACAGACTTGCAGACCACCATCTGGATGATTAATAGCCTCAACTGTTCCATGATGCAAGCGGGCGATACGGTCAACAATCGCCAAGCCGAGTCCACTACCCTGAGTGGTACGCGCTGATTCGCCACGCTCAAACGGCTGCATGACACGCTCGAGTTGGTCTTCTGCCACCCCATCGCCGCAGTCTCGCACACATATAATCAACTGCTCTTTTGCTTCTTTATTGACTGTATTTTCGGTCACGACATCGCTGTATTCTATCACCTCTTTTTCTACAAAGGTTGGCATGACAACAGCAGACAGATAAATAGGCGGCTCACCATAACGCTTGGCATTATTCACCAGATTGATAATCAGGCGCTTAATCGACATAGGACGTACGGGCACAAGCTTGCTGCATTCTGACTGATAAATAAACTCTAGTGGCGCAAATTGCACCATAATCTCATTAAATATGGTATCTAAATTGGTAAGGCGTACAGGCTCATCGGAGCCATCTTTCATAAACGAGATAAATTGCTCTAAAATAGCATCCATATCTTCGATATCGTAAATCAACCCTTCACGAAAAAAATCATCGGGCAGCATTTCAGCAGTTAAGCGCATACGAGTCAGCGGGGTACGCAAATCGTGTGAGATGCCAGCTAACATAATCGTACGCTCTTTTTGCGCCTGGTTAAGAGTAGTAAACAGGCGGTTAAAAGCCATATTTACTTGGCGAATCTCGGTAGGACCATGACGGGTCGGTAGCGTTGTTGCATGACCCAACTGAATATAGTTGGTAGCAGCACGTTGAAGATAACGTAGAGGACGATTTAATTGACGGGCTAATAAAATAATCGTCAACAGTGTCAAAATGGGTAGTCCAAACAAAAACAAGATCAATAAAGTAGGGCTGTACTGCGAATAATAGACCACAGGTTCGCGTATCCAAAAACTGCTATCACGACTGTCTTGTACCCAAAGCTGAGGGGTTGGTTTAAATTTAAAATATACTTCAACTGGTCGCCCCAATTGTGCACTGATTTCTCGCTGTAAGACATCCGTAAAAACACTGACAAAAGCTTTGTCCGCAACCTCTGGAAAGTCACTTGGATTATCTACCACTACTACATGTGAATGCTGATAAATCCACTGACGGACTTCAGGATTGTCCCGCCAGTCTCGATTGGCGCTGTTCATCAGCCGAAGCTCGCTGGTCAAATAGCGCGCATGGCTTTTGAGCTCGGGTAAATATAGACTACGCCAAAAAAACAAAATTGATACCCCGACGCTAATGAGAACAATAAAAGCCACCATTAGAGTGGTTAGCAGACTATTAGAGTAAGAGCGGGGTAACCAGCTTTTATGAGGCAATGGTGGGTTTGGCGTGGTCATAGGAATCCAAATTATAATGAGGCAGTGACAGATGCTATTGCTAGGATAGCATAACCCATTAATAACGCTGCCAGCTTTCATCGACAACGCTGGCAATATCATCCGCTTAAGATAAAGGCATATGATAGAGGAGTATCCATCATATTAGCAGCGTGAATGATGAATCTTATTTACAGTCATAACGATTTAAGCTATTGTTAATAAATAATTAAATAAGCACAGTTTATGTTTTCAATAAAATAAGACTGTGGTATAATTATGCCCTTTTTGGTATACCTGCGAAAGAGAGAATTCACATGGTTGTTATTCGTTTAGCACGGGGCGGTGCCAAGAAACGCCCATTTTATCAAGTAGTTGTTGCTGATCAACGCCGCGCGCGTGACGGTCGCTATATTGAAAACATAGGCTTTTTTAACCCACTCGCTAAAGATTCTGAAGAAGCAGTGCGCTTGAACATGGAAGCGTATAATGCGTGGGTCGCAAAAGGTGCACAACCTTCTGATCGCGTTGCTTCATTAGCAAAAGCTTATAATAAGTCTGCTGCTCAAACTGAAGCTACTGCTTAAGTTTTGGCTGCAATAGACTGATAGTGCATTTATGCATTCATCAGTTGGCTTAAGAATACCTAGCGTAACTGGTCTAACCAGGGTACGCCATTAACTGTTTATCGCTTTTGACGACGTTTATCGTTTTTAATGGCTTTTTATTTATCATCGCTGTTTTTATCATTGTTAGGTTAGCCGTTATGTCGTCTGCTCCAAACGCTAGTGCCCTTATGAAAATTGGTCAGCTCAAAAAGCCTTATGGCATCAAAGGTTGGCTTTGGGTATTTAGTGAAACAGACGATCGTACGGCGATATTTGACATCAAGCCTTGGTGGATGAAAACCGCTACCGGTATGAAACCTTTGACAGTAAAGGCTTGGCGTGAGCAAGGCACAGGAATTGTGGCTCAGTTTGAGCAGATTCCTGATCGCAATGTTGCTGAGACCATGAATGGGGTAACTCTTTGGGTCGAGCAAGACATCTTGCCAGAACCTGCTGAGGATGAATACTATTGGTCGGATTTGGTCAGCCTGCGCGTGATGAACGAGCAGGATGAATATCTAGGCGATATTACTGAAATGTTTGAAACTGGCGCCCACGCTATCATGCGGGTTGCGGCAACGACAGACAGCTTAGATGCCGATGAGCGCCTAATTCCATGGCACAAGCAAACTGTAGTGAAAGTCGATCTGACTGAAAAGACAGTGCTAGTGGCATGGCCAAGTGACTATTAATACAAGCTTTAGTGGTATAAGCTTTAACTTTATCGCTTAAGATTGTTAATAGTAATACCGATTTATTTAGCTAATATTAGCCACTGCGCAAGTAGACATCTGATGTATTTTGCCGTTATTAGTATTTTTCCTGAAATGTTTGCCACGATTCGTGAGTTTGGAATCACAGGTCGGGCAGTCACTCAGAAGCAAGTAACGATTGAATGCATCAACCCGCGTGATTTTACCAGTGATAATTATCGCCGTATTGATGAACGTCCGTATGGTGGCGGTCCTGGCATGGTGATGATGGCTGAGCCATTATCCCAAGCGATTGAGGATGCGCGCCTACGAGCAAGTCAGCATGGCTGCCGTGTCGACAAAGCGCATTGTCCGGTGATTTATATGTCACCACAAGGGCAGACGCTGAGTGAGAGTAGTGTGGTCGATATGACCGAGTACGACGGCATGATTATATTATGCGGTCGTTACGAAGGCATTGATGAGCGCTTACTGTCGCAGTATGTTGATATGGAAATATCACTTGGTGATTATGTGCTTACTGGTGGTGAGCTACCGGCAATGGTGCTAATGGATAGTGTGATACGTCGTCTACCGGATATTATGGGTGATGATAAGTCAGCTGAGCAAGACTCGTTCGTCGATGGCTTGCTTGATTGTCCACATTATACTAAGCCGCATGAGTTTGCGGGTATGGCAGTGCCTGAAGTGTTACTTTCAGGTCACCATGCCAATATCGCGAAGTGGCGCTTTAGTCAGCAAGTCGAACGTACGCAAGCGCGTCGTCCAGACTTATGGCAGGCGTTTACGCCAACGGTAGAGCAAGCAAAGTGGTTAAAGGCATTAGCAAAAGCTGATAAAAAATAGCGGTTAAAAAGATAAGCAGTTAAGTAATAAAATTTTGAGCAATAACAAAACGAGTCATAGCATAATGGCCGTTTGTCATAACCTACTTACGTTGTGTCTTATTAAAAAGAGATATAATTAATTATTACAAACAGGTGATATGCGTCAAGCCTCTATTATCTAATGTGAGGAGATAACTCTCATGAGCAACAAGCATCCATTGGTTCAGGTCATCGAAAATGCTCAATTGATTGAGCGCCCAAGCTTTGCACCCGGCGATACCGTTGTGGTTCAAGTAAAAGTACGTGAAGGTGAGCGTGAGCGTTTACAGGCTTTTGAAGGCGTTGTAATTGCTAAGCGTAACCGCGGTTTAAACTCAGCGTTTACCGTACGTAAAATCTCAAGTGGCGTTGGTGTTGAGCGTGCATTCCAATTGCATTCACCAATCATCGATAGCATTGAAGTGAAACGCCGTGGCGCTGTTCGCCGTGCGAAACTATACTACTTACGTGAACGCTCTGGTAAATCAGCACGTATCCGCGAGAAGCTTGCTCCGCGTGCGCCTAAAGTTGTTAAGGCAAAAACTGATGCTCGCGTTCCTGATGCAGTTGAAACTGCACCTGGTATTTAAGCAAAAGTTTGCCATCTTTAGTGAGCTGTATGGTATACAGTTGACTAGAGTAAGGCGATAGTAGATACAAACCCTTATTCATAGGTTTATCATATAAATAAGCGGGTCATACCAAAAAAGACAAAACCCCAATCTGTGCGAATGCCAGATTGGGGTTTTTGTTTCTGTCGCTTTAAATCACAAACTTAAATTAAGGCCTTAAACGTTGCCTTTAATCATCGAGATTTTCAATACGGCTGTTTTGGTCTTTAGATTTGCTGTACTTACGCAAGCGTATGTATAGCGTCTTGGTGACGATAGCGATGGTCTTTTGCTGATCGTCCACGATATCTACTTGGTATTCACGAAAGACGGGCTCACCGTCTTTTGCTAACGCTTGAATGGCTTTAATTTCACTGCTAGGGATTTTCATGCGGGCAGTGACTTTGCTATTGCCTGGCGCGATAAATTCAATATGTGAGCTTTTATCCCAAACGACGTAACTGCTGCCCAGTTGATGCATGAGCATGAGCATATAAAATGGATCAACCATTGAATATAAGCTGCCGCCAAACTGTGTCCCTACAATGTTCTTATTTAGACTATTTAATCCCATATTGACCACACATAAACCTTGGTCAAGGTTTATGTGCTCAATCTTGATGCCGGCACCGATATAAGGTGCATAAGTGTTGATACGTAGCTTGAGCAGATAAGGTGTGAGCAATGGCATAATATTTTTTTTAGCGTTACGTTTTAGCGTCTCAAGATTTTTGGGTAGTAAACTCATAAACTTATCCTAGGGAACTTCTTGATTTTTAGACTGCTATTATTCAATCGTTATGGGTAAAAAGGTATTTATCATAGTGAAAAACTTATAAAGGCGCTAGAGCTAAAGCGTAACTTCATTCACATCTTAGCGCTTTGTTTTTGTCTATGCGTGATTGTCGATGGTTTATGTACCATAACGCATTATTAATTATAAGAACCATCATCATAATGACTACAATTTACTATTTTATTAGCAACTAAGTAGTTAATAAGTTTGCATTTATTTTAAAAGGAAACTTTATGTTATTAATGGCTGCTATATTTATAGTATATTCGAATCGTTATACATTCGCATTCTAAAGTCTCATGACATACAATGACTGCATTTTTTCTTCAGTGGCTTAACACTTATCGCCAGAGTAGTAAGTGGATAACCAGTCACTAAAACGTCGGTCGACACAAGGAAATGTGATGAGTAACACGCAGCTTCCCCCTTTAGATGCCAATCCGCAGCAGCCAACCTCTTCTGATAATGATGTTCAAAGTAGTTATGTAGAATTACATAAGCCCTATTCAAGTTTTAAAAATCGTGATGCCTACCTCAATCATGAATTACAAATCATGCAGCCGAAACGCTGGCGCGCCAACTTACCGTTCCGTGATTATCGTTTTGAGTACGAAGATACCATTCCAGCAATGGCTGCGACCATTGGTAAAGTCGTGATGGTGGGTGCTATTGCGGCGACTTTTGCAGGGCCACTCGGTTTGGGTGATGCTTTTATCTTAGAAAACGTCCGTTATGAGTTATTGATTGTTTCGTTTTTTGTCATTTTATTCTCAGGTTTTCTACTACCGACCGCCAACCTTGCGGGTACTCATGGGCCTTTAATTCCGCTTATTCCTATTGTTGTCGCAGCTGGTGGTCACCCGATGGCCTTTGGTCTGCTCATCGGTGCCTTTGGATTATTATTGGCAATCAGTAAAGGGGGCAGTTTACTAGCAAATTTGACCAGTAAAGGCGTGTGCGGTGGTTTGCTGCTCTACTTGGGCTTTATTGGTACGATATCACAAGTTAAAAACTTGTTTGCATGGGCAGAGGGCATTGGCATGGCGCATATTGCTTTTGTGGTGATTTTGCTGACGATTGTCTTATATGCTGTGTTAGAAAATTTTCAAAAGCGCTGGCTGGCTGTGCCGCTGAGCTGTTTGTTAGGTGGTGGCGTGGCTTTCGCTATGGGGGCACCTTTTGCCTTTAAAACCGCACCCGGTCTACCGCATATGAGCCCTATGTATTGGTGGGGCGAAAATACTGGTTGGATGTTAGGATTACCGACGGTTGAGAGCTTTATCGTGGTATTACCTTTTGCGGTGTTAGCAGTTGCTATGTGGTCGCCAGATTTTTTAGGTCATCAGGTCTTTCAGAAAATCAGCTATCCCAAACGTACTGAACGTGTACTGATGGATATTGATGATACGATGACCAGTGCATCGTTTCGTCAGGTCGTAGGTTCTGTGCTCGGTGGGGCGAACTTTGCGTCGTCATGGGGTACGTATATCGTACCTGCAGCAATTGCCAAACGTCCAATTCCAGCTGGTGCGATTTTGACAGGACTATTCTGCCTTATCGCAGGTGTTTGGGGTTACCCTATGGACTTGGCAATCTGGGAGCCAGTGATGTGTGTGGCACTCATCGTTGGCGTCTTTATACCGCTACTTGAAGCTGGTATGGAGATGACGCGTGAGGGTAAAACCACCCAATCTGCCGCCATTGTTGTCTTTGCATCTGCGTTGGTGAATCCCGCCTTCGGTTGGTCTATTACTTTGGTGCTTGATAATTTAGGCTTAATTGGCTCTAAAGAGCGCAGTGCCAGTCTGACCAAAATGAGCCGCTGGATTATTCCTGTGATCACCTTTGTGATACTGACTGGAGTCATGGCAATCGTCGGTATGTTGCCAGGTATTCCAGCACTATTACCAAATTTCCGTCACTAGTCGCACTGTAGGGTTGTTTTTCTGCAAAAAGTCAGCCTTGGTGCTGGCTTTTTTTATGGTTATTGCTAAGCTGATAAGGGTTCTTGTAAAACCCATGCCATCGCCCCATAAATAGCTATATATCAGTATCTTGAGAGCAGTAAATTCTATGGTTAATGTCTCAGCATCGAGTCCCGTCGACGATAAAAAAGCCCGTCTTAAGCATTTGATTCAGCGCCTGCCAAATTTGCCAGGGGTATATAAAATGCTTGGTAAAAATGGTGATATTTTATATGTCGGCAAAGCTAAATCACTCAAGAGCCGTGTGAACAGCTACTTTGCGAAAACCATTGATCATCCTAAGACACGAGCACTGGTGGCACGGATACATAATATTGAAACCATCATTACCCGCAGTGAGACGGAAGCGCTGTTACTTGAGCAAAATCTGATTAAAGAATATCGTCCGCCTTATAACGTGCTACTGCGTGACGATAAATCTTATCTTTATGTGTTTATTTCAGCAGATAAGCCTTATCCAAGATTGGCTTATGGGCGCGGTAAAGGTAATCACCAGAAAGGGCGATTTTTCGGTCCTTTTCCTTCCGCGCATGCGGCAAAAGAAACACTGGTGCTCATGCAAAAAATGTTTCAAATGCGCCAATGTACCAATACCTTTTTTAAGCAACGTAAGCGTCCTTGTCTTGAGTATCAGATTAAGCGTTGCCGTGCGCCATGTGTCGGTTTGGTATCACCTGAAGAGTATACTGAAGATGTGAATAATACTATTCGTTTCTTAAAAGGTGACTCTAGTGATATCCATACTGCTTTGATTGAAAAAATGGAAGCTTCTGCTGAAGAGCTAGACTTTGAAAAGGCAGTTTTTTATCGCGATCAGCTGTCTATGCTCCGTGAAGTACAAGCCAAGCAAGCCGTTTATACAGTGCAGGGTGAGGCAGATGTGATTGCTATTGCCAGTCAAGCAGGCATGACCTGTGTCAACGTATTGACGGTACGTGGTGGGCGCGTGCTTGGCGGTAAGAACTATTTCCCTGATGTCGATAGCAGTGAGCCTCTTGCAGACAATTTATCAGCGTTTATTACCTCATTTTATTTTCAGGTGACAGATGATTTGCCAGCAGAGATTATATTGAGCGATGAATTACCAGATCAGCTAGCAGTGAGTGAAGCGTTGGCAACACACTTTGGTAGTAAGGTCGTTATCAAAACCAGCGTACGTGAGCACCGTGCTGAATGGTTAGACTTAGCAAAACTTAATACTAATAATGCACTAAAAACCAAACTTGGTGATTATTTAGAGTTACATGCACGCTTTGGTGCATTGAAAGACGTATTGACTGAAGTCACGGATCGTACCATTGACCGTATCGAGTGTTTTGATATCTCGCATACGATGGGCGAGGCGACGATTGGTAGCTGTGTGGTGTTCGACCAAGGTGGCTCGCGTCGTCGTGATTATCGTCAGTATGCTATCCATGACATTGTCGGCGGTGATGACTATGCAGCGATGAAGCAAGTGCTGACAAGGCGTTATAAGAAGCAGCCATTGCCGGATTTATTGCTTATCGATGGGGGTAAAGGGCAGCTCGGTATCGCTAAAGAAGTGCTGACTGAGTTGGGTATCCTTGGTGATACTTTGCTTATCAGTGTGGCAAAAGGTGAAGGACGTAAGGCTGGACTTGAAGTTCTGCACTTTATTGACCATAAGCCACTTGACTTGCCTATGGATAGCAAGGCGCTGCATTTATTAATGCATATCCGCGATGAGGCGCATCGGTTTGCGATTACAGCGCACCGTAAGAAGCGCGATAAGCGTCGTTCATCGTCGGTGCTAGAAGTGATTCCGGGGCTGGGTGAAAAGCGTCGCCGCGATTTGCTCAATCACTTTGGCGGCATGCAGCAATTGCTCGGTGCCTCGCAGCAAGAATTAGCAGGTGTGCAGGGAATTGGTCCGGTATTAGCGAAAACCGTTTATAAAGTGCTGCATGAGTAGTCTAGGTAATGTTCGTCAAATTTAGGTTTATGTTCATAAAATTTGAACATGAAAAAAGAGGCTGTCCTAGAGTTATTTAGGATAGCCTCTTTTTACGTTTTGTTTAAAATTTTACTATTATTCAGCGTTTTTTATTTTATAAGTCACAAATTTAAAATCTAACGCGCTTTTTTCATCATGCATCTGCTCAGATTCTTCCGCAACTTCAAACTCACTTGGCAGCTCAGGATAAAAGGCATCGCCATCAACGATTTCAGTGTCAACGTGAGTTAGTTCGATACGGTCGGTGTACAGCAATGCATCGCTAAACACGCGCTCGCCACCAATTACCCAAATCGTATCAAGATGCGCACCATGCGCAAGGCTAGCTGCTTGGGTTAAGGCATCGTCTAAATTATGCATTACATAAGCTTTTTCACTACCTACCAAGCCCTTTTGCTCAGCATAATCTATCTGGCTACTGATAATAAAGCTCACACGTTTAGGTAACGGCTTGCTGCCCATTGACTCAAAGGTCTTGCGACCCATAATCACGATACCCTGTATCGCACCGTCATTTGGTTTAGTCGTCATATTTTTAAAATGCTGCAAATCGGCTGAGATATGCCACGGTAGCTCATTGTCTTTACCAATACAGCGATTGCTACTGATAGCCGCGATTTGGGCAACTTCGGTGTTGGCATAACTCATAAATTATCCTTTGCTAATGTTTAAATATATTTAAATACAATCGAATAAACAGGCGCTATACCGCCACTTGCGCCTTAATCGCTGGATGCGACTCATACCCATCAACGCTGATATCATCATAATTAAAAGCAAAAATATCTTTTATATTAGGGTTAAGCGCTAATGTCGGCAGCGTATAAAGCGAGCGGGTCAGCTGCAGCTCCACTTGCTCACGGTGGTTTTGATAAATATGGCAATCGCCACCGGTCCAAATAAATTCACCAACTTCTAAATTACAAACTTGTGCCACCATATGAGTCAACATGGCATAACTTGCGATATTAAAAGGTACGCCCAAAAATAAATCTGCTGAGCGCTGATAGAGTTGGCAGGAGAGTTTATTATCCGCAACAAAAAACTGGAATAACGTATGACAAGGTGGCAGCGCAACTTGATCTGCTTCACCCGGATTCCAGCCAGAGACAATCAAGCGCCGCGAGTTAGGATTAGTCTTTATTTGTTCAACCACTTGTGCGATTTGATCGACACCGTCAGAGTTATACTGCCCATCTGCAGTTGTGGTCGCGCCATAATTACGCCATTGGTGACCATAAATAGGACCTAAATCGCCTGCAGGTCGATTAAAACGCGCAGTTTGCTCTGTAGTTGCCCATTCATTCCAAATGCGTACGCCGTTTTGTTGCAAATAATCAACGTGGGTACTGCCACTTAAAAACCATAGGAGCTCATAAGTGATAGACTTAAGATGAACTTTTTTGGTGGTTAACAATGGAAAGCCATCGGCTAAATTAAAACGTAACTGCGCGCCAAAATGGCTTAGCGTACCAGTACCAGTACGATCACCTTTTTCCCTGCCTTCGTTAAGGACAAGGCGTAGCAGGTCTAAATAGGCTTGCTCGTTTTTAATGATAGAGCTGTTCATGGTCATAAAATTACTCTTCTGCGCTATTAAAACGCATCTTTAATATAGTTCTTAACGTGGTGCGTAAAGAAGATAAAGCTTAATAAGCGGCTTGCTTACCCCAGTCATAAATACCGCGCTTATAAGCATAAATCAGCATAATCAAACCAGCGATAATCATCGGTGCACTCAATAGCTGTCCTTTGGTCATCCAACCTAATAAAATAAATCCTTGGTCAACATCAGGCTGGCGGAAGAATTCGATGATAAATCGGCTGATACCATAACCCAGTAAGAACACAGCAGAGGCAGCCATACGTGGACGCGGCTTTGATGAATACCACCATAAGAAGATAAATAGCAGCAGACCTTCGGCAAAGGCTTCATATAGCTGCGATGGGTGACGCGGCAGCACATACTGACCATTAACCTCAATCATTAGCTCTTGCAATTGTGGATTACTCTGTAATTGCTCCATATCAAAGGCAGCGGCTTGCGGAAAATAAGTCAGCCAGTTGTAGCCACCGTCTGAGACGCGCCCCCACAGCTCACCATTGATATAGTTACCGATGCGACCAAATAGCAAGCCGGTTGGTACACAAGGCACGATAAAATCGAATACTTGGAAGGCTGTTTTTTTATATTTACGAGCAAAAAACCACATGCCTACCATGACACCAATAAAACCGCCGTGGAAAGACATACCGCCTTCCCAAACTTTTAATAGATAAGCAGGGTTTTGTAATAGCTCGCCAAACTGATAAAACAGCACATAGCCGATACGACCGCCCAAAATGACACCAAGCGCACCATAAAAGATCAAATCGGACACCATATCGGTGGTCCAATTGTCACGTTTGCTGCTGCGATACCAAGCCAGACCAAAAGCTGCAGCAAATGCGAGCAAATACATCAAGCCATACCAGTGTACTTCTACTGGACCCAAGGACAGCGCTACAGGATTATACTGAGAATGAATTATCATAAGGGCATCATCATTATTGGTAATTAAATGCTGTCTATAATAGCAAAATTCATCCCTTGCGAACACTATGATAAATGTATGGTTTATTGAATGAATAGCAAAGCGCTAAAAAAACCGATAAGATGAAAAAAAGCGCATCAACTTCTAAGGAATTATCATGTCTGCTACCGTATCATCACGATCATTTTTGCACGATAAACGGTTAACTACCGCAGTTGATGTGCAATCGCCAAACCTTAAGCGAACCAGATTATCTTTATTGTGTATAGCCGCATCAGGCTTCAGTTTTTTTGTGCCAGTGACGGCGCAAGCAGCAACCAGTAGTATCGAACAAATTACCATTTATCAAGGCTTAGCCAGTGTCACTCGTGCATTACCCATCAGTGGCACAGGTGAGCAGACACTGGTTTTTT
This sequence comes from Psychrobacter sp. DD43, assembly GCF_904846555.1. Classification (NCBI taxonomy): domain Bacteria; kingdom Pseudomonadati; phylum Pseudomonadota; class Gammaproteobacteria; order Moraxellales; family Moraxellaceae; genus Psychrobacter; species Psychrobacter sp. DD43. Next base: position 49,592 of record NZ_CAJHBE010000012.1, on the reverse strand, counting down.
CCTGTCTTTCGCCTGCGATTGAACCTGACAGTATTAGTGTACAAGCACTGGGCAATGTCAATATCGGTGAAGTCAGTATTCAAACCTTGAGTGGCGAGCAAGCAGCGCAGTGCCAGTATCAAGAGGCAGCTAATGTACAGACTCAGCAGAATAATCTAGCGGACATCAGTGCCGAATTGGAAGCGGCACGCCTGACCAAAGCCTATTTGCAAAACCTAACCAAAGTCACGCAAATCACTACTGCTGGTACCCTTGCCAATAATGCACGCGACTTAGAAACGCAAGCCGCCAGTATTAACAAAAAAATAGTAGAGCTACAAAAACGAGAAGCTCGTGCTAAAGACAACTTAAATCAGCTGGTCGCTGACAGTACTTCTTCAGTACAAAGTAATGTCACCCAAGTCAGTGTACGTACCGCTAGCCGTTCTGCTAGTAGTGTTAAATTACATTATCAAGTACGCGGTGCCAGCTGGGAGCCGACTTATCAAGCGCGTTTAAATACCGATAATAAACAACTCAATATCACCGCCTCTGCCATCATCGCCCAACAAACAGGCGAGAATTGGAATAATGTGCCGGTTACTTTAAGTACCGTTAATCCCAATCAAACGACGACCAGCCAGTTACCAAGAGTTGAACGTTTGTCATTATATGAAGAAGAGCAAGCTAAGTTGAGCCGTTATGCACAACCAATGATGGAAGCTGCTCCAGTGGTTGTTGTTTCTGCCAGCGACAGTTATGGCGGTGCAGGTAGTATGGCGCCGCTACCGAGCTTTACGGTTAGTAGTCAAAATAAAAATGGTATTACCGAGTATCGCTTACCGCAGCGCGTCAGTATTCCGAGTGATGGCAGGCGTGTACGCACTATTATTGATGAGCAGTCTGGCACCAGTAAGTTATGGCTACGGAGTACACCGAGCGTAGAAGCTGCCGCTTACTGGTATGCATCTGCTCCATTTTTGACACCAGCTTGGGCGGATGGATCATTGCAACTGTATCGCGACGATAACTATGTTGGTCAGTCGCGCTATGATTATCAGAGTCTAAAAGAGCAGGGTATTGGTTTTGGTGTTGATCCGGGCTTGCTTGTGAAACAGCTAACTGATGAAGACAAAAAAGGTGATAAAGGGGTGTTTAATCGTCAACAAACCAAAACTATCATTCAGGCTTATCAATTGACCAATCAGCACAATCGTAGTGTGCGCATGCAAGTGTTAGGCGCAGAACCCTTGAGTAGCGATGACAGCATTAAAGTAACCGCGACGCATACACCAGCGATTAGCAAAAAAGATTGGAATGATAACAAAGGAATGGTAGCGTGGGAGTTCGATTTACCGAGTCAACAATCTCAAGTTGTGCAGTCGATCTATCAAATTAGCTATCCTGCGGATAAAAAATTAAGCACGAATTAATGTTAAATCAGAACCATATAATCGATTCAATTTAAAAAATACAATCCTGATGGGAATGCTGCTGGGATAAATTTTATGAAGCCTCTGGAGCGCGAAGCGCACAGCAAGCGAGGAAAATTTATCCCAGCATAACCCTATTTTGAACGACTCTATTTTATATTGAAGTGACTATATAACAATCATATAAAAGGAATTCTATGTGTATTGTCGCCATTGCTTGGCAGTTATTTGATGAGCTGCCTTTGGTTTTATTATCTAATCGCGATGAGTTTCTACAGCGTCCGACAGAGCCACTACATCAATGGGAAGATAAGCCTATTTTTGCAGGGCGTGATGCGCAAAGTGGCGGTACGTGGTTAGGAATTCACCAAGAGCAGCATGCTGACTTTTATAAGCAAAATGGTCGCTGGGCGGCAGTATTGAACTTTCGCGATGGTGTGCAGGCAAGTAATGATGAGCGCTCACGTGGTGAATTGGTCGCTGATTTTTTGACCAGTTGCTTAAGCCCGATGGAATTTGCACGGAAAATCAGTCTGCAAGAATATGCTGGGTTTAATCTGATTATCGGCGATAGCAAACAAGCGGTTGTCGTTAATAACCGTGGTCATGCACCAACACCCTTATATGGAGGCTTGCACGTATTCTCTAATGGTCAGCCAGAAGAGGGTTGGTTTAAGACAGAGCGTTTGCGCGGCAGGTTACGTCAAGAAATATTGCCATTAATTAGCGAAAATAGTGATTTTGAATACTGGCAAGACGCTGCTTTTAAGGTATTGTCCGATAATACTCAAGCACCAGAAGAAGAGTTACCAAATACTGGTATCGATATCAAAATAGAGCAAGCGCTGTCTTCGATTTATATTGAAGGCGCCAATCTTACTGGCATTGCTAGTAAGGAGGCTGCCAATAATGCCGTGCCAAGCTACGGTACAAGGACACAAAGTATTTTAACGTTACGGCGAAATACTATTAAAGATTCAGGCATTCAAGCTGAAATCGTCAGCCGTGAATGTACTCATTAGCTTTTTATAAAAATCCAGTGAAAAAAATACCGCTAATGATATTAGATATCACTAACGGTATTTGTTATTGTGCTAATTGCATTAAAAATTAGTGACTTTATTCCACCAACAAATGGTTGTTTTGTTCCGGAATAATAAGCCCTTGGTGAAGCGGTAGCTCGGGCACCAATTCTTGCAAGGCGCGACGATATACGCTGCGTTTAAAGTGAATCACTTGTCCAAGTGGATACCAGTAGCTGACCCATTGCCAGTTATCAAACTCTGGTTTTCCCTCATCAAAGCGGATGTGTTGGGTATTTGGCTCATCTAAGCGTAGCAAAAACCATTTCTGTTTTTGCCCAATACATAAAGGGTACTGCCCATGACGCACATAACGTTTTGGCAGACGATAACGCAACCAATCTTGCGTAACCGCTAGCAAATCGACATGACGCGGATGTAGACCGACCTCTTCCCAGAGCTCGCGATACATCGCATCCATCGGCGTCTCCCCACGGTCGATACCGCCTTGAGGGAACTGCCAAGCGTTGTGACCAATACGTTTTGCCCACAGAACTTGCCCTTGTGTATTTGCCAAGATGATGCCGACATTGGCGCGAAAGCCGTCTGCATCTATCATGACGTAACCTTTTAAAATGTTTAAAAATAGCTTATTTCAACAAAGCACAGTGACAGCAATCATAATTATTATAGGGTGATTGCTATCGATACTTTGGCAAAATAAGATTCATTACCATCATTAAACCAAGAAAAGAGCAAAATGTGTAACAGTATTTTGCTATAAAATGTTTCACAGCTTTAATGATTTAAAATCAAGAGGTTATATAAAGATATTTAAGCAGACTTTTGTATATTTTTTAGCTAAGTTATTTTGTTGTTAAAGTTTTTGCTTTAGTGTCTTATCGTTATAAGTGCTTACTTAATAATATAAGTAATAATACGGGTTTTTGATTCATTAATGCGGGTTTTAGCTTATGCTACACTAGTCATATTTTGCTTATCTTAATCAACGATAAAGTATTAAATCGATAAAGCTGTTCTTATATATTGAACCAATAATATCGAACAAATAAGAACCTATTATTAAATAAAACTAGGAATATTAAAAATGTCAGAATCTAAAGCAAGCGTTACATGGCAAGAGAACAAAGCCTTTATGGGTATATCGCCATCAGGGCATAATGTACAAATCGATGCTGATAAAGAAAAAGGCGCCAGTCCAATGGAGCTGATTCTACTAGGGCTTGGTGGTTGTGCTAGCTATGATGTGGTGGCGATTTTGCAGAAATCGCGTCAAAATGTGACTGACGTACGTTGTGAGCTGACTGCTCAGCGTGCTGAAACTGTACCAGCTGTCTATACTGATATTCATATGCATTTTGTGGTGACCGGTCAAGATGTCAAAGAAAGCCAAGTAGAAAAAGCCATTAAATTATCCGCAGAAAAATACTGCTCAGCCAGTCGTATGTTGGTACAAGGCGGGGTCAATGTGACGCATGACTTTGAAGTTATCGCAGGATAAAGGCGAGTATATTGATGAATTTATTCTTAGGGTTGGTCTCTGATACCGCATCGTCAGCCATTTGGGCAATGGTGGTAGCCAGTTTGCTGCCATTAACAATGGCATTGACTGCAAAAATGCTCGGCGGCTTTAATTTGGCTGACAATGCCCATCCACGAGATTTTTTACAAGGTACGACGGGCGCTGCTGCACGTGCTAATGCCGCGCAGCAGAATAGCTATGAGACTTTACCAGTATTCTTAGCTGCAGTCTTGGCAGCGATGCTGTTTTTTGTGCCACAGCTGATTGTAAATACATTGGCTTGGCTATACGTGCTCATTCGCATTGGTTTTTGCGTCGCTTACATCACTAATCTGGCGATGTTCCGCTCTATCCTCTGGGGGCTTTCTATTGCCTGCTGTCTCATGCTCTTTTATTTAGCTATTCGAGTCAGTGTATAGTAGCAGCTAATTGAAAATACTAATGCTTATAAGATAAAAGCAGCTAACGTTACTGTGCACTCATCTGTAGTGCGCTAATGATAGCTGCTTTATTTTTCTCTCTTTTAATACTGTCCCATAATATCTTCGCCTCGCTATAGCCTTTGGTGAGCATCGCTAACCATTGTTTATAACGACCGACCAATACAATATCGCTTTTTGCTGTGCCTTGCAGAAATTTAATCTGATGCGCAATCAGGTCTTGCCATAACAATATTGTTTCATTATTTAAAGTCTGACTAAGTTCTCTATCAACCTGCGCAATCAAATCGGGACGGGTGACCGCGCCGCGACCCAACATCAAATGCTCTGTACCTGCTTGTACCATACAATTTTGTGCGTGCTCTGCATTCCATATTTCGCCATTGGCAATGACTGGAATATCGAGCGCATTAAAGCTTTGAATCTTGTCCCAATAGGCGGGTGGCTTATAGCCTTGGGTTTTGGTTCGTGCATGAATGGTTAGCCAATCAGCGCCACTGTCGTTAATCGCAGCTTTGATATCATCCATGCGACTGGTATCGGTATAACCTAAACGAATTTTGGCTGAGACTGGAATATGAGCGGGAACAGCTTGACGCACCGCGCTGATAATCTGATACATGGTTTCGGGTTCATCCAGTAATACCGAACCACCACGATGGCTATTGACAGTCTTGGCAGGACAACCAAAATTGATGTCAATCGCCGGTGCACCAAGCGCACAGGCATATGCCGCGTTGTCTGCCATGAGTTGCGCTTCACTGCCAAGCAACTGGATATGAATAGGCGTGCCACAGGTAGTCTTGGCCTCATGACGCAATTCTGGAACGTATTTATAAAATACATGCGCGGGCAAGACATGCTGAGTCACACGGATAAATTCGCTAACCGACCAATCATAAGGGCGACCCAAGTCTGATGCAATTTGCGTGAGAATTTGTCGCATTAATGGATCGGTCAAGCCTTCCATTGGAGCGAGCAGGCGGACGGGATTGGCGAATAACTGACGGATGGTATTTTGACGTATTTGAAGTTGCTGATTAGTATTCATGCTTGTTGTTCACTACTAAAAAGGTGCTATTAAAGGATTGCCATAAAGACAGGTAGGCTAGAGGTTTAGAGTGGCAAATACAGAGAGTGACTAACTGAGAAAAATTAAGTATTACCAAAAATCACTTTTTTGCCTGTCTGCAAACCAGATATCAAGTCTTTAATATTATGGATGTCCAAATTGCTCTGGGCACGTGTGCAAGCGACGTAGAGCAAACGCAACTCTTCAGGGCTTATTTTGACCGCATTGGTGGTCACATCATAATAGAAATCATCGTCCAGCTGTACCTTTCCCCATTCGAGCCCTTTGGCCTTATGGGCAGTGGAGATAACATAGTCAGCATTTTCAATACTGGTCAAACTATTGACTGCTTGGCTCAGGACATTGGTGCCATGATCATCGACCAATTTCACCAGTGTTTTTAGATCGCTGCCTTCATTGGTTTCAGAGTACTCTTGTACATCGCCCCAATTATAAAAGTATGCCAGTTCAGGCACGCCATAAGCAGACTTGCCATTTTTTAAGTTTTCGGCTGCCTGACAAAATTTAAGCATACGATCGGTATCGGCTTGTAGCGCCACGCGGTGACCGAGCTTGAGTCCAGTCAATAGTTGCGACATCGCAGCAGCATTGGTGCGACATAGAATAGCGTCTTTTTTACTGTGTACCATGCCTTTGTCGGTGGAGGATTGCTTATTCGGATTGCCTTTTAATGGCACATCTTCTTGTAAGGCTTTGAGTAAGGTATTGGCAATCTCAGCAATCGGTTCGCCAAAACGAAACGACTGGGTTAATAAAGTCTGCGGCAATGGCAGTTTTTTCATCGCATTGACCGCACCGCGCCATTCATAAATCTGCTGATGGGCGTCGCCTACATAAATCACTTGCCGTGGCTGCTGGGTCAAAATCCCCATCATCAAGGGATCGGCATCTTGCGCTTCGTCAAATAAGATAAAATCCGCAGGAATACTGGGCTTCGATAATGCCCACAATTTAAGATAAATATCATGCCCGATACCAGCTGGATGGCGCGCATCAATTGACTGTAGCCAGCGTTGCTCGACGGCAGGGTAGAGCATCTCACGCAACTGTTCGGCATCTGACTCATCGAGCCAGCTTGGAAATTCAATATGCCTTGGTGCAGGATAACTGGCATGCGTACTACAAAAGTTACTGACAGCATCACTAACGAATCGGGCTAATCTCGCAGGCGTGAGCGTAATGTATTTATTAATGCCATCCATTTGCCGACGGACTTGGACGGGCTGCAAACCCAAATCATCACCCAGACGTTTGGGTGAAAAACGCGGCAACGACAGCTTAGCAGTGATATCACGGGCGACATGCCGATAAGCAAGCGAATGAAAGGTGCGACATTCCACATGCGGTGGAAACTTTGAGCGAGCATCATTGGCAATCGTTTTGTTAAAGGCTAAGTATAAGCCGCGTCCACGCAAACGCTCACCAATCAGTTTTAAGGTCGTCGTCTTACCAGCACCCGCATAAGCCACCACTTTAAATGACTTGTGATCCATCGCCATGTTAAGCGCGCTCAGCTGCTCATCAGTGGGATCGCTCATATAAGCTGGCATAGATGCGGACATAAAAAATTACCTAAAAGAGTAAAACGGATCAAAAATGACGGGGGTAAAAAAAGCCACTGCATAGACAATGGCTGACTCATCATGTGCACTTGCAAAATATTTGCAAGTGCACATGACAATAATAAAAAAACTGATAGAAAATAAAGGTGGAAATAAGCAGGTTATAGTAACAGATTAGCGCGTTGGCTGTTTTTGGAATAAGTGTCTGACAAGTGATGTTATTCTTTATTTAACCCTGTATCGCTTGCTAAGGTAGGACTGTGTTCTTCTTTAATTAATATTTTCGCTAAAAATAATCCTAGCTCAAATAGTAGCCACATCGGAATGGCGAGCATCAACATCGACACCCCATCAGGCGGTGTCACGACCGCAGCAACGGCGAAACAGCCGACAATAATATAACGGCGTTTATCTTCTAAGCTTTGAATGGAGACGACACCAGTCAATATCAATAGCAAGGTGACGACTGGAATCTCAAAGGTTAAACCAAATACCATAAAGAGTTTGAGTGCAAAACTTAAATAACTGTCGATGTCGGTCATCGGCAAGACGTTCTGCGGCGCGAACATAATAAAGAATTTTAGAACCCCTTTAAGGACAATAAAATAAGAGAAAGCCACACCCGCATAAAATAAAAATATAGAGGACATTAAAACGGGAATGGCGATTTTTTTCTCTTTTTTATATAAACCGGGTGCGACAAACGACCAGATTTGATACAAAATGTAGGGCATTGCAAAGAAGGCAGCGACAAAAACAGTCAGGCGTATCGGTGCCATAAAGTTGGAAGTGATATCCGTCGCGATCATCGTTGAGTTGGCAGGCAACTGGGCAACCAATGGGTCGGACAAAAAATCATAGAGCTCGCGGGAAAATCCGACCAGGGCTAAGAATATTACCAGTACGGCAACACATATCTTAATCAAATGACGACGCAGCTCAATCAAATGCTCGGTAATCGGCATATCGCCAAGTGAGCTTAGGATATCGCCAGAGTCGTCAGTATTGCTGTCGACATTACCATTAATGGTAGCTGTTGAGGTATCGATATCTGAATCCGCGACTTTTTCTTGACGGCTTTTTTTACGTTTAAATAAGCCCACTAATTACTCTCCTGCTTATTAACAGAAGTCTGTTTGGGTAAAGGGCTGTCTAGATGGCTGTTTAGTAAGATATCGGCTTTATAGTTTGGTAAGTAAGGCGGTTGCGGCAAACGACGCGCTTTATCATAAGCACCAAGACGAAACCACATGTTTTCCCATGGTCTAGTTGTGATGGTTTGAATCACTGGATTGGCGTTATCATTAAAGTCAGTTTTTAGACTGTCGTTATCACCTTGTGCCGATGGCTGCTCAGAGCTTTCTGGTTTCTCAGCCTGTCTATTACTATCGTAGGCATAGTCAAAGGATTTTGGACTCACTGGTCGATTATCATCATTCTCACTACTGGCTTGGCTACTTTGCCTGGGCTTAGCGTCATCGACTAGATCACGCGATGCCTTTAAATGCTGGTTTTTCGAGGATTCAAACTCTTGCATACTGCCGCGCATTTCTGCCATTTCACGGCGCATTTCTGCTTCAGTCTGGCGAATTTTGGCCAGCTCTTTTTGCATTTGTTGGCGCGTCTCAGCTAAGTCAAGCTCCGCTTCGATTTCAGATTGCAAAGTAGAAACCGTGCGGCGAATTTTGGCATACCATTGCCCAGCGGTACGCGCCGCTTGGGGCAGCTTTTCTGGCCCCAAGACGATTAAGGCAATGACGCCAAAAAGCAATAATTCAGAAAACCCAATATCAAACATAATGTTTCGATGTCACTGTCTAGATGCTATACATTATGGGTGTCATCAACCTTAGTGGTTGTTGGGCGCTCTTCAGTGTGTGCGTTGCCATCATGGTCGAGCACCACTTGCTTTTTGGCATGTTCAGTATTTTCGTCTTTGACGGCTTCTTTAAAACCTTTGACCGCGCCGCCCAAATCTTTACCGGCATTTCTTAGTTTGGAGGTGCCAAATACGACAACCACCACCACCAATAAAATCAGCCAATGCGTAATGGAAAAACTGCCCATAATGCTATCCTTATGTCTTGGTTTTCAGTCTTTATAGGAATACGTTGAGTGTATAGAATATTGCTGTCGTACACAAAATCTATCGACAGCTTATGCGAAGTAACACGTCACACTATTATAACCTGCCGTTATGACAAAAAGGTGAAAGCAACAATAATCAAACAGGGTAATGGCTAATTTTATAAAAAGCTATCGAGCCGCCTTTTCATCAATACCTGATAGACCAAAGCGTCGACCTAGCTCATTTAATACTGCCTCTGATTCGATATCGAACCAAGCCAAACCTACTAAGGTATGGAACCAAACATCAGCGACTTCATAGATCAGCTCATGACGCGCTTCGTCATATTGGGCTTTATCCGTATTTTCATTGCAATTAGCAAAGTCTTTAGCAGCGATAATGCTCTCTGTACTTTCTTCACCGACTTTTTCTAATATTTTATTCAAACCCTTGGCGTATAAGCTTGCTACATATGAGCTATCGGCATCCGCTTGTTTGCGTTCTGCTAATACTTTATCAAGCTGCTGCAAGATGGAGCGAGTGATGGGGCTGTGGTCATTCTGATTGGTATCTGAATCGACTATATTTTCCGCCGCCGCTTCATTAATTTCAGGCGTGGCTTGTGTTGCTGTATTTGAATGATAAATATCAGCAGGATCCTTTAATACTTTATCAACCGTTTGCCACTCAGGCGTTTGCCCTGATAAATCCAAACGCTGATAAAAACAAGACTCGCGGCCAGTATGACAAGCGATACCACCGGCTTGAGTGACGCTAAGGACAATCACATCGGCGTCGCAATCTAGACGAATATCATGTACGCGTTGGGTATGTCCAGAGGATTCGCCCTTATGCCATAACTTGCCACGCGAACGCGAAAAATACACCGCCGTCTGCGTTTGTGAAGTTAATTGTAGGGATTCGGCATTCATCCAAGCCATCATCAAAATACGCCCTGACACATAATCTTGTGCAATTGCAGGAATCAAACCATCATCATTAAATTTTATGGCAGCCAGCCAAGCAGGTGAAGTCATAATCTTGTTGCCATCTTATAGGTAGAAAATAATAAAAAGTCGCTAAGTATTCGCTAAATAATAGTTATTCAGCCTATCTGTCATTCATGTGAGCGCTTTATCAACACGCAGTCTCTACTTAAACACAGCTTAAGCTGACATTCAATATGTTAAATCAGTAAATACAGCACAATTATACTCGAGCTGAATTTTGATACAGCAAGAATTTCAAATTAACAGTGTTTTAGTTCGCCTATTTTGTTTTCAGCTAGCTATCGCTTGTGGCTGCTCAGTTTTTGCTGCTAAGCGTGTGCTTTAAGTGGCTAATAATCAAGTTTTAGAAGACGAAAATAAGCAGCAAGGTATTTGTGATTAGAAAGAACAACATACGCTAAACAGCGTTAAAACTTTCCTTGGCAAAACAGCGCACGATCTGTTAAAATGTCGCCTCCCACCTCGAGGCAAATAGAGGTTTGGTGCCTGTTTTTACAGCCACTAATCATTATTGACTATTTGACGACCAGGTTCTAAAACAGAAAAAGAGGCAAATCATCATGAAAAATAAGATGAAAACCAGAAGCGGTGCAGCTAAACGCTTCAAAAAAACAGCGAACGGCTTTAAGCGTAAGCAAGCATTCAAAAGCCATATTTTGACCAAGAAATCACCTAAGCGTATTCGCCAGTTGCGTGGTCTTAAGTTGGTGCACAAGTCTGACGAAGCAGCAGTTCGTCGTATGTGCCCATACATTTAATAGGCTATCGTCATTTATCTTTAGTTAAGCGCTGTTTAATGAATAGCGACTGAATTAAAAGTATATGACTTTGCAATTTGATAACGATGTCTATTATCTGATGACATCGTGATTCGTTTAATAATGATTAAAAATATCTTGGAGTAATTTATGGCCCGTGTAAAACGTGGTGTACAGGCGAATCGTCGTCACAAAAAAATCTTAAAGCGTGCAAAAGGCTACTACGGTGCCCGTTCACGTGTTTACCGCGTAGCGGTACAGGCAGTGACCAAAGCTGGTCAATATGCTTATCGTGACCGTCGCAACAAAAAACGTACTTTCCGTCGTCTTTGGATTGCACGTATCAATGCTGGTGCACGCTTAAACGGCTTAAGCTATAGCCGCTTTATCAATGGCATGAAAAAAGCTAACATTGCAATCGATCGTCGCGTACTTGCTGACATCGCTATGCATGATGCAGCGACTTTCACAGCGTTGGTCGAAAAAGCTAAAGCGGAACTAGCATAAATATTAACCTTCCTTTAGGTAGGCTGCTTTTTAAATCATTATTGATAAGTAGTTATCTACATGGATAGGAATAATATTGATTAATAGGTTGATATTAATAAAAGCTACCGCTGGTCGGTGGCTTTTTTTATATCACATTGTCTGACTGCCTACTTTTAGTACCAGAATCACATACGCTGTTATAGGATAGCGTTTATCATCGTCTAAATATTCAAGCCATTCATATCATTGAAATTATCGTCACATGAATGGGTAAATGGTTTGCAATATTTGGTCAAATCCCTACAATTACCTATCACTATTATTAATAGTCCGTTTAAATCAGGAAGAATGCGTCTTATGACTACCCCTGCTGCTACCACCGATTTGTCGGCGCTACCGACCTTGTCCACAGAGCTAAGCGAGCTTAATGAAGCTCAGCTAAATGAGTTGGCCAGTGCCGCTGAAGCCTTGATTCTACAAGTAACTGATGTGCGTGCGTTGCAAGATTTGCGGGTGCAATTGACCGGTAAAAAGAGTTCCTTAACTGGCTGGTCAAAGCAGATGGGTAAACTCAGCAGCGACGATAAAAAAACCTACGGCGGCTGGTTGCATCAAGTCCGTAGCCGTATTCAAGATGCGTTGACAGAGCAGCAGCAGCAGCTAGAAGTGGCTGCACTAAATGCCAAGCTTGCAAGCGAGAGCATTGATATCACCTTGCCTGCTCGCGGTGGTCAAAAAGGTCATTTGCATCCCGTGACCATGATTACCCAACGTATGCAGCAGTATTTTATACAAGCGGGTTTCAACGTTGCTACTGGTCCTGAAGTTGAGAGCGATTACTATAACTTTGAAGCGCTCAATATTCCGTCGCATCATCCAGCACGCGCGATGCACGATACCTTCTATTTTGATGCGCATTATTTACTGCGTACGCATACCAGCCCCGTGCAAATTCGCACCATGGAAAAGAATGAGCCGCCGATTCGTATTATTTGTCCCGGTCGCGTCTATCGTAATGACTCGGACCAAACCCATTCGCCGATGTTCCATCAGCTAGAAGGTTTAATGGTTACCGAGTCGAGCACTTTTGCTGAGCTAAAAGGCTTGATTAGTGAGTTCTTGGAAGCGTTTTTTGCCAAAGAGCTAACCGTACGTTTCCGCCCGTCATTTTTCCCATTTACTGAGCCGTCAGCTGAAGTCGATATCCTAGATGATAATGGTAAATGGCTTGAAGTCATGGGCTGCGGTATGGTGCATCCACAAGTGCTGACCAACTGCGGTATTGATGCCGAAAAGTATACTGGTTTTGCCTTTGGTATGGGTATTGAGCGCTTTGCGATGCTGTACTACGGTATCGATGATTTGCGCCTGTTTTTCCAAAACGACGTACGCTTCTTAAAGCAGTTTGGCTAGAGTTTCCTTTGTTAATATAATAGGTTAATACGCCAACCTTTAATTCAAAATCTTTATTATAAAATTCTGATCCGAGATACTTATGAAAATTAGCGAACAGTGGCTACGTCAATGGGTAAACCCTAACAATAGCAGTGAGCAATTGGCTGAACAACTCACGATGGCAGGGCTAGAGATTGATGATCGCTTTGCAGTCGCTCGTGCCTTTAGTGGTGTGGTCGTTGGTGAAGTTATCAGCGTTGAGCAGCATCCAGATGCCGATAAATTACGTGTCACACAGGTCAATATTGGTGCAGCTGAGCCGTTACAAATCGTTTGCGGTGCACCCAATGTGACTATTGGTATGAAAGTGCCTGTTGCTACCGTCGGTGCTGTTTTACCTTCTGATAACGGTGCGGGCTTCCAAATTAAAAATGGCAACCTACGCGGTGTCGATTCTAACGGTATGCTCTGCGGCGCTTCTGAAATTGATTTAGTCGATGACATTGATGGTTTGCTCGAATTGCCAGCAGATGCAACAATCGGTATGGATATCCGTGAATATCTAGGCTTAGACAATCAAATATTCGATATCTCTATTACGCCAAATCGCGGTGATTGTTTTAGCGTACGTGGTATTGCGCGTGAGATATCCGTCATTAACGATTTGCCGTTACAAATGCCAAATATCCCTGATAATATCAATTTCACTCAAAACGAAGTGATGCCAGCTGTAACAGTCAGTGCTGTAGAAGCTTGTCCACGCTACCTTTTACAGTCGATAAGCAATATCGATCGTAGTATCGATACGCCAAAGTGGATGCAAGATGCGCTGGTTCAGTCAGGACTACGCTCGCACAACTTTTTGGTTGATGTGACCAACTATGTCTTGATGGAATTGGGTCAGCCGCTACATGCTTTTGATGCCGATACTATCGAGGGCGATATCGTTGTGCGTTTGGCACAGCCTGAAGAAACCATTACCTTACTAAATGAGCAAACCATTACCTTAACCGGTGATGAATTGGTCATTGCTGATGATAAAGGCACACTTGCACTTGCTGGAATCATGGGCGGTCAACGCAGTAGTGTGACTGATAGCACCACCAATATCGTCTTAGAGAGCGCCTTCTTTAATCCATTGGCTATCGCTGCACGCGCACGCCGTTTTGGTCTGCATACTGATGCCTCACAACGCTTTGAGCGAGGGGTAGACTTTGAATTACCAGCGCTTGCTTTAGCGCGTGCTGTTGATTTGATTACCAGTATCACGAATTCTCAAGCGGGGCAAATAATCACAGTCGAAAGTAGCAAGCACCTACCGGCACGTGCGCCCATTACCTTGCCAATTGCTAAAGTCCGTGATGTTATCGGTATTGAGATTGAGCCAGCAGTCATGGTGCGTATCTTAACCCAATTAGGCTTTAAGGTAGAGCAGCAAGCAGATAGCCTAATTTGTACGCCGCCATCATATCGCTTTGATATGAGCATTAAAGAAGATTTGATCGAAGAGGTTGCTCGTATCTATGGCTACGACAATATCCCAAGCATCTTGCCACACCTGCAAGTCAGTATGGATTATGACGATACCGCAGACTTGACGCATGAGATGAAGCTGGCACTGGTCGATAATGGCTATATGGAAGCGATCAGCTTTAGCTTTAGTGACGCAAAAATAGAAGCCTTGCTCGATGATAAAGCCCTAGGAGAAGTGTTGGCACTGGCCAATCCTATCTCTAGTGACTTAGCCGTGATGCGCCGTACCTTGCTATCAAGCTTATTGCCTTGCGTGCAGTACAATCTCAATCGTCAGCAGCCACGCGTTCGTTTCTTTGAAACAGGGCTTAGCTTTGTTGGTCAAAGTATTAGTGAGTTAGTACAAACGCCAAGTATTGCGTTAGTAGCAGTTGGCGATGTCTGGGACGAGCAAGCGTATCAAAACCGTGCGTTAGACTTTTATGATCTTAAGCATGATATTGAACAGTTATTACCTGCGCAAGTGGATAGTGCGCGTATCCGCTATGAGCGTAGTGAGCTAGCTTTCTTGCATCCGGGTCAAAGTGCCAAGCTTTATATCGATGATCAGTATGTCGGTTGGTTGGGGCAATTGCATCCGAATACTGCCAAACAGTTAGATTTGCCAGCTACTTGGGTTGCGCAGTTGTCATTGGCACCATTACTAACGCTTGCTCGTGAACAGCATGCCATTACTACTCCAAGTAAGTTCCCGCAAGTACGCCGCGATATTGCCATATTAGTAGACAGCGATATCAGCCTTCAAACACTAGAGTCAACTATACGTAAGGCATCAGGTGCACTGTTGACTGATCTTTGGTTGTTTGATGTATACCAAGGCGAAAAAGTGCCAGCAGGTCAACGCTCATTAGCATTTGCCTTGATATGGCAAGATAAAACGCAAACCTTATCGGATGATGCTGTAAAAACGGCCACTGATAAAGTGGTACAAGCATTAACGGTTGAGCATTCAGCACAGCTACGTGACAGCTAGCCTCTAATCGAAAAAGACAAATACTCTATAGCCTCAATATAAATGAGGCTATGGATTTTTGCTATTTATAAAAATTATTAACTGATAGAAGATTTTATTCATAGAGTAAGTTAAGTAGTTATTAATAAAGGATTTTAATGCAGACTTTATTAAAAAGACGCACAAAAACCTTTATAATAGCTAACACTAATTCTCATACCGCTAAACCATGATATTCGACATCACGACATAGCATAGGAGTCGTACTGTGAGCACCTTAACCAAATCTGACATGATCGAGCATTTGATGAATCATCTAAACCTAACGCGCCAAGAAGGTCGCTGTTTGGTAGAGAATTTTTTTGACGAACTGTCAGAGAGTTTGATTGATGGCAAAGAGGTCAAGCTTTCAGGCTTTGGCAACTTTGAGCTTAAAGACAAAAATAGTCGCCCAGGACGCAACCCTAAGACAGGGGAGCCTGTCGCGGTATCAGCGCGCCGCGTTGTGACCTTTAAAACAGGACAAAAATTCCGTCAACAGGTCGATGAGCGCCTATTTGACCAATAATAGTAGTGAGTAAGACTAAAAGTGATGGTTCGCAGTTGTCTATTAAATCGACTGTTATAGCCATCATTTTTTTATGCGACATTGTCTCAGTTATATAAAACATAAATCGCAGGCATAAAAAAAGAGAGCATAGGCTCTCTTTTTTTAGTACAGTATTTTTATTTATAAGAATAAAAATTACTGAGCTGGTTGCTCAACTACAACTTCGTCAGCTGCGTCTACAGCTGGAGTTTCGCTAGCTACGTCAACGCTAGTAGTAGTACCGTCTACAGGTACTTCAGCATCGATTTCGTCAGTAGCAGTAGCAAGTTGTGCATCAGCGATATCAGCTTCAGCGCCAGCAACAGCAGCTTCTGCTTCAGCAGGAACAGCTTCGCCAGCAGCAGCAGCTTCGTCTAATTGCTCAGAAGCATCAGTTACTTCTTCTTGAGCGTCAGATAAATCTTCAGCAGCGTTTTCTTTGTTGCTATCACAGGCAGTTAAGCCCATAGTTGCAGTCATGATACCAGCTAGAGCAAGTAATTTTAAGTTCATAAGGTTTTCTCCGGGATAATTAAATGAGCAGTAGCAGCAAAAAAGGTTGAACATCCGAGATGTCTCAGATATTCAACTAGTCTTAGTCACAGCTACTCAGCTTTCACGCATTCTATATGATTTCTTTCTGCATAGAAAGAGGTTGTACAATTAAGTTACAATAAAATTGTAAATAGGGTTTTATTTTACTTATTTTACATAATTATCCATACAAAAAGTCAAATTAATCGACGTATAATCAACGACATCTGCTTATTGCAGAGAAATTTCTTATGTCTGGTACTTTGTATCTGTTTGCGCTATTTATGACAGCATAATAAAGAAGATAGCGGATACATAAGTAATGCTAAATGGTAGTCGCAATAACTGGCTGTAAATATAAAAAAGCGCTAAGTGTTTTGAAGCAGTTTGTAGTCTGTGGCAGATTAAATTAGCAAAGGTTATCAAGATATGACATCAAAGGATTGAGCTAAAAACTATATAACATGAATCATGATCGATATGAGTGGCATAAGATATCGTATTTTTTGGGAGAAGGATTATGAAATGGCAAGGCAGACGTGGCAGTACTAATGTGCGTACTAGTAGTGGTGGCGGTAAGCTAATGGGCGGCGGTATCGGCGGTATCATTATTGCTGGTATTTTATGGCTAGTGTTTGGGGTAAATCCCATGACCGCATTGCAAACAGGTCAAGAGGTCGCAGGCGGTGGTAATACATCTACTGAACCAGCTACCAGTGACGATCGGGATACACAGTTTGTCAAAGTTGTCTTGGCGGACACTGAAGAGGTTTGGCATCAAATATTCAATGAGGGTGGTAGTACATATAAAGAGCCGTCACTGATTTTGTTTAATGGACAAGTCAGTTCTGCTTGTGGTAGTGCCAGCTCAGCGACTGGTCCTTTTTATTGCCCAGGTGATCAAACGGTCTATTTAGATACGTCGTTTTTCGTAGAGATGCGTCAAAAGCTTGGTATCTCTGGTGATATTCAAAACTCAGGGGATAGTGACAATCAGAATAAAGCGGGCGATTTTGCCCAAGCCTATGTGATCTCGCATGAAGTAGGTCACCATGTACAGACTTTGCTTGGTATTACTCAACAAGTAAATGAAGCCAGCCGTCAAGTGACTCGTGCACAAGCAAATAAATTGTCTGTCCTACAAGAGCTACAAGCTGATTGCTTTGCTGGTGTTTGGGCGCAGCGCAATCAAGAGCGCGTACAGTTTTTAGAAGCAGGTGATATTGATGAAGCTATCAATGCTGCTGGTGAGATTGGTGATGATCGCTTAGCACGTGCAGGAGGCGGGGCGGTAGTACCTGATAACTTTACTCATGGTACTAGCCAACAGCGTGTAGAGTGGTTTACGCGCGGTCTAGAGAGCGGTAATGTGCAAACTTGTGATACGTTTAGCGGTGCTTTATAGCACTGACTATTATAAAACCAGTTATATTGATTGGTATAGTTAAAATATCTCAAAAACGCTACAGTGCTGCTGGTATAAATTTTTTGCAGCCTCTGTCTGCATAGGCACAGCAAGCAAGAAAAATTAATATCAGCAGCACTTGATGTATTGATATTACTTTTCCCTGACTATAGTAATGATTAGACACAAAAAAGCCTGCAATTGATTGCAGGCTTTTTTTGTCAGCTAGTTGGCTAGGTAATATCTTTCATAAAATATATGTGCCAAAAGAGCTGCTTAAAACTGATTATCTGGTTTGATCATAGATATAACCACCAGCGCCGCCAATAGCAGCACCAGCGATTGCACCACGAGCGATATCTTTGCTATCGCCTTTACTTTTGATCAGTGCACCAGCAGCAGCGCCAGCAGTGGCAGCTTTAGCTGTATTACTTAGACCAGTGCTATATCCGTTAGTAGCACAGCCACCCATGATAAGAGCAGAGCTAGTTAGAGCCGTCATTGCGATAGTTTTAGCAAGTTTCATAATATCACCTATTAAATCGTCAAGTTTAAAATACTAAGTATACAGTATATATTTCAGTATGTTCTTAACCCTTATAGTAGCCCTTATATATAAATCTGGTCGTAGTAAAAACGCTAAGCTTTGCAAGTAAGCTGTAAATTATGTTGCCTCACTGTGTCATTGGTAGTGCCTTTGCTTAGGGTTATTGTATTTATCCTGATAGTAAGCTAACTGTTCTCGACGCGAATTATTCCTAATCATAGAGCCAATAGTAATAAAAACAAAAAGACCGCCTTATAGGCAGCCTTTATGAGTAAAACGTCAATTATTTATATAACTTTATTGTCGTAAAAGATTTAAAATCAATTTTGTGATTTACGCTTCATTTGCTCAAAAAATTCATCATTGGTTTTGGCTTCTTTTAAGCGGTCCAATAAGAACTCAGTTGCTTGTACACCATCCATCGGCTGTAGCAATTTACGCAGGATCCAAACTTTACGCAGCTTATCTTCATCAAGCAGACGTTCTTCACGGCGTGTACCCGATTTTTTGATATTAATGGCAGGGAAGACACGCTTTTCTGCCAAATCACGTTCAAGGGTAATCTCTTGGTTACCGGTACCTTTGAATTCTTCAAAGATAACGCTGTCCATTTTACTACCAGTATCAATAAGGGCACTGGCGATAATAGTCAAGCTGCCGCCTTCTTCAATATTACGAGCAGCACCAAAGAAGCGTTTTGGGCGCTCTAATGCATTGGCATCCAAACCACCGGTCAACACTTTACCTGATGAAGGAATAACAGTGTTATAAGCGCGGGCAAGACGGGTAATCGAGTCAAGCAGAATGACCACGTCTTGCTTATGCTCAACCAAGCGTTTGGCTTTTTCAATAACCATTTCAGCCACTTGTACATGGCGCTGTGGCGGCTCATCGAAAGTTGAGGCAACCACTTCACCGCGTACGGTACGTTCCATCTCGGTGACTTCTTCTGGACGCTCATCAATCAGCAGTACAATGAGGTAGCACTCAGGATTATTACGAGTGATCGATTGTGCTATCGACTGTAGCAGCATCGTTTTACCCGCTTTGGGCGGGGCCACAATAATAGAGCGCTGACCTTTACCAATCGGTGCAATCAGGTCGATAATACGACCAGTCAAATCTTCAGTCGTACCGTTACCTAGCTCAAGCTTTAGCTGCTCAGTTGGAAATAATGGCGTTAAATTTTCAAAGATGAGCTTATGACGTGAGCGATCTGGGGTATCAAAATTGATTTCACCGACTTTGAGTAGCGCAAAATAACGCTCAGAATCTTTTGGTGGACGAATCGTGCCAGCGATACTGTCACCGGTTTTTAGACTAAAGCGGCGAATCTGACTTGGGCTGACATAGATATCGTCAGGACCTGCTAAATAAGAGCCTTCAGATGAGCGCAAAAATCCAAAACCATCGGGGAGCACTTCAAGTACACCATCACCATAGATGGCCTCACCATTACGGGCATGGGTTTTTAAAATAGCAAAGATAATGTCTTGTTTACGGCTACGTGCCATATTATCAAGCCCCATCTCTTTAGCGATGGCGAGTAGCTCAGCGATTGATTTTTTCTTTAATTCAGTAAGATTCATAGATAGGTCGTTAGCAGTTGATAAGATGAGAGATGCCATTATTCACAAATCACGAAAGTGATTAAAACAATGGTATTAGGGCGATAGAGGGTATACATGCAGAGTTAAGATTTATGTAGGTTTGGTTTTATGTGTCAGTTTATACGCTTGTTGAGATAGAGACATATAAGTCATAAAAGTGAAGATAAAGAAGCCTACATAAGAGTCTGCGTCAAAAACTCAATATCAGTCATTGTGTTTAGTCATTCGGTCAGTAGCGATGTTTAATAATGACGATGGTGTTGTTGATAAACACGAGGAGAATAGCGACAAGATATTTAGGAAAACCATTAGTTTTCTCTTATCAGCAGACTATACGGGCTTGAAGACAGTATTGTCAATAATTTTTGCTAAAAAAGTGATGTAATCCAATTTTTTGCTTATAAAATCAACAAAAAAGCCATTATCTGGTACAGATAATGGCTTTAGCGTTCGTGCTATTTTCAACATGCCTACCAAGAGTGCTCAAAGCAAGCAAGTGTTAATTTACAAATGCTTATCTAGTACTTTTGCCAATTCAGCTTTTGGCTGTAAGCCCATAACAGAGTCCACTTTTTCGCCAGCTTTAAAAACAAATAGAGTTGGAATGTTACGGATACCAAAACGACTGGCTGCTTGTGGATTGTTATCAACGTCAACTTTAACGATTTTAACTTTACCTTGGTACTCGGCCGCTAAATCTTCTAAAATAGGCGCGATGGCTTTACAAGGACCACACCATGTTGCCCAAAAATCGACTAAAACTGGCACGTCAGACTGTAGAACGTCTTGGTCAAAGTTGGCATCAGTGGTATTAACAATAAGGTCTGACATAATTTTTCTCTCTTGTTTTATTATATGTGTCACCATTTATCGATAAAACAATAAATGTCATACCAAAATGATGACCAGCTAACGAATGTTAAGAATGTGTATAAATCTGCCATTATATTAACATGTTTGCCTAAAGTTGACAGACGTAGACTGGTTAAATTGTTTAACAATTACGATTAGCACAATAAATCGACACATAAGGATACAGGGTTGGCTTTTATCTGTTACCTACTGTATTGATTTCTGCTTTTAACTGCTCGTTAAGATTACTTGCATTTTGATTCTATAACGGATTCTGATTTTTATATCCGAACTGATTAATATAAGTCCATTCATATAAGTAGCCCACATTTATGCCCTTTACAGATGAAAAAATCGATGCCCTTAATGCTGAAGAAAAAACCCGTTCGCCTGAGTTTTTTCAAACATTTGCAAAAAAAGTTACCGTCTATGAAGATGAAGATATCTGGGTAGTCGATAAGCCAGCAGGACTATTGAGTGTCGACGGTAAGAGCTTAAAAGTAAGCTTGCTAGCTCGCCTTGAACGTGCCAATCCTGCCGTCAAACTGATTCATCGCCTCGATATGGATACCTCTGGCCTGCTTATTTTCGCCAAAAATGCAGCGGCACAAACCAATATTAGTAAGCAGTTCATCGACCGACTACCGCAAAAAAGTTATCAAGCACGAGTGTTTGGTCAATGGGACAGCGTTGGCGCTACTGGCAAGATATCGGTACCAGTACGTTATGAGCCTGCAACCAAACCGCGTCATATCGTCGATCCTAACTGGTCAAAACATGCGCTGACTTTATATGAAGTATTGGCGCATGAAGAATGTGATGGTCAAATAGTAACTCGCGTCCTATTAAAACCAGTCACCGGTCGTAGTCATCAGCTGCGCGTCCATATGGTACATGTCGGACATGTGATGATTGGTGACCCGATTTATGCAGAAGGTATTGCATTGGATATTGCGCCAAGACTAAATCTACATGCGCAGCAACTGCGCCTAAAACATCCAACGCTTGGAGCGTGGATGGACTGGGAAAGTCCAACACCTTTTTAGTGTTTTTGAAATAAACTAAAATCTAGCATTGTTGCAAATTACTAGATAAAGTTGCTAGGTAAAGCTGCTATGGAAAATTAGTAAGGCATTCTGCGCTCTGATATGTCAGCCAACTTGCAAAACAAGGATTGTATTATGCTTAATATGACTACTGCCAAGCAGGCGCTTAAAAAGCGCTTTAAAGCTAAACCTTATTCATCAGATGCTCCTGCAGATTATGAGGTACTGATTATTGGTGCGGGTATCGCAGGCATCAGCATGGCTTGCCATTTGCAGCAGCAGAGCTTGCAAAAAAGTCATCGAAGTCTTTTTGATAGTAAAAGCGTTAAGCAGAAAAAACGCCTCAAACTTAATAGCCAACGATTTTTAATCGTAGAAAAACGTGAGGATTTGGGCGGTACATGGGATTTGTTTACCTATCCCGGTATTCGTTCTGACTCGGATGCGCTGACTTTTGGCTATAGTTTCCGTCCGTGGCTGGATCATAAGATGCTTGCAAAAGGTGCAGATATTAAAAGCTATATTGCTGATACAGCACGCGAGTTTAAGGTGGTAGAGCATATTCGCTATCAGCATGAAGTACAGCAGTTATCATGGTCAAGCGACAGTCAGCAATGGACGGCGATGATTAAAAATCATGCTACCGGTGAAGTAATGAGCTTAACGGCAAACTTTGTCGTTGGAGCGACCGGTTATTATGACTATGAAACTGGTTATAGACCACATTTTAAAAATGAAGAAAATTTCAAAGGTGAAATAGTCCACCCGCAGCATTGGCAAGACACACAATACGACGATAAAAAGGTCGTCGTCATTGGTAGTGGCGCGACGGCGATGACACTGATACCGGCATTGGTCGATGAAAGTAGTAAACAATGTGCCCGTCATGTCACCATGCTGCAACGCTCACCGACGTATGTTGCAAGCGTACCAGGCGATGATCATGCGCTTGACTGGCTATCAGGTAAATTCTCACCTTTATCAAAAGCACAGGCGTACACCTTGCTGCGTACGCGCAATGTGATGTTTCAACAAGGTGTTTATCGGGTGGCGATTTATGCGCCAAAGGTGATGAAAGCCCTATTAAACCATAAAGTCAGAGAAGAGCTTAAAGGTAGTGGCGTGGATGTTGCCCATTTTAATCCGGCTTATAATCCTTGGGAAGAGCGTTTGTGTGCGGTACCTGATAGCGATTTGTTTCAAGCTTTGCATAGCAAGCGCGCTGAAGTGGTAACCGATAGCATCAGCCAGTTTACCTCAACGGGTATTGCATTAGCATCAGGCAAGCATTTGGACGCAGATATCATCGTTACTGCGACGGGTCTAAAATTACAGATGTTAGGCGGTGCAGCTTTATATGTCGATGGGGAGCCGATCGATGTAGGCGCACGAATGACCTACAAAGCAGTGATGCTTGAGAATGTACCAAATATGGCAATCATGTTTGGCTATACCAACGCTTCTTGGACATTGAAGATTGATTTGGCCTGTCAGTATGTTCTGCGTTTACTGAGTTATATGAATAAAGAAGGATACAAAACAGTATGTGCGCAGGCTGAGACTGAGCACGAAAAAGTAAAAACGCAGGCAGATACGGTACTTGGGGCACTATCGGCAGGGTATGTCAGCCGTGCCAAGGATGAGCTGCCAAAACAAGGTGATCGCTATCCTTGGCGGGTGAACAATAACTATGTCACCGATCGCATCATGCTCAAATACCGTAAAATCAAAGATGACTGGCTACAGTTTACTCGTTAGAATTTGCTAATTATTAATCTTACTGCGCTTGATTGATAAAATCACTGACTTGTTTACTAAGCATCTGCCACAAGGTTTCTTGCGCGCTTTTGCTGCCCCACGCATTGTGCGGACTAAATATCACGCGTGGATGCTCACCAAGAGCCAGTAAAGGATCATTGGCAGCTATGGGTTCTTGCTCAAAAACGTCGCTGCCATACCCTAAAATCTGCTCATTGTTAATGGCATCAGCAAGCGCTTGGCTATCCACAATACCACCACGAGCGACGTTGACAAGTAGAGGTTTTTTAGTCATTTTGGCCAAGGTGTCTGCATTGATAAGGTGCTGAGTTTTCTCATTTAACGGGCAATGTAAGCTAATCACATCAGCACAAGCGAGCACTTCATCAAAGGCGGTATAATCATCATTACGCGGCATACGCCCTTGGTGCTCCGCCCACAATACCGTCATGCCAAAAGCACGCGCAATATCAGTGACGCGTTTGCCAATGGTACCAATGCCAATAATACCCAGCGTTTTATTTTCCAAATCTATAAGCGGGATATCAAGTAGGCAAAAATTACCATTATCTGCCCACGTGCCATCGGTGACTTTATTATGATAATGCAGACCGGCACGCATGGCATTTAGCATCAGCATAAAGGTATGCTCAGGCACGCTTTTCACCGCGTAACCGGCGACGTTATAGAGCGCGATATTATGCTCAGCACAAGCATCTTGGTCAACGTTATTCATACCCGTAGCGGTCAGTTGAATAAGTTTTAGCTTTGGCAAATTAGCAATCGCTTCGGCATTGATTTGCACTTTATTAGTAAAAATAATATCGGCGTCTTTGCAGCGCTCAATGATCAGTGCTTGAGGCGTATCATCGTAAGTAATGTAATCAGTAACGCCAGCGGGTGCTGGCAAATCGACGTTATCAGAAAAAGTGCCTTTATCTAAAAAAACCGCTTGCATGATGATTCCTTATCTCGTTGTTATCGTAAATAGGTTTTGTTTATTATCGGCTTAATGTAGCACGTTGCTGCATTTAGTCAAAAAACATGTCAAAAAGCGCAAAGCAAAAACCTCTACTTCAAGCTGAAATAGAGGTTTTATTTATTGAGACACTCGTTTCTTGCGCTTACTTATTTTTTTGCGCTTACTTATTTTTTTGCGCTTATAAAGAAAAACGCTTACGCAATTTACCGATCAGACTACGTACACGACTGCTCAAGTCAATGCGCACATCGTTTTCAGGATCGTGCTCGACTTCATAACGTTTGACCAATTCAGGGCTGGCTTTTAGTTTTGCATGGTGCTGGAATGCACGATTGACACTAATTTCAAGGAGGCTTGCGCGCATTGGCTTCGGTAGGCAGCGATAGACCTGACCTTTATTAATCAAATCAATCAGCAGTCCTGCATCTTGGAATTCGGTCTGTACCAATACGACTAAATGCGGCGCATCTTGCTTTAGGGTAAAGATAATCGGCGCAATATTCTCGCCGCTGACATTGATGTCGGTAATACAAACACCGATATCTTCGTTCGCCAAATAATCGTAAGCTTCCTCTAAACCTTGGGCGTGCAGCACTTTATAGTTATTAGAGAATTGCTTACGTATTTGCTCAATCAACTCATTGGTCTCATCAATGACCAATAAAGTCTGCTTATTGCCTGAACTGTCGAATTGCTCGGCGTCTTCGTCTGGGTTATAAGTCAAAGCGATTTCAGTGGCGCGTCCGACGACAGCGAGCAGTTCTTCAGATTTACATGGCTTGGTTAAATAACGGTAAATTTCACCATCATTAATAGAGCCAATAATCGCGTTCAAATCGGCATAGCCAGTTAATAATATACGCATGGTAGAAGGTGATACGTCTTTTACTTCGCGCAAGATATCAACGCCAACCCGCTCAGGCATACGTTGGTCACTGACTGCAACGTGTACATGGTTGTTTTTGATATAGTCAATATATTCAGTCGGGTCAGTGGTAATAAAAACGTCATGCGTTTTACGAAATAACAGCTTCATAGAACGTAAAATGCGTTGTTCATCGTCAATAAAAGCCAGCTTCGGTTTAGCTTCAACCCCTAACTCGGCGGTACTTATGTTATTGTTGGTGTCATTACTGGTGTCATTTTCTAATTCATTCATGATGGTATCCTTATGATGAATAACAGTGATATAGCTTTATATAATCATTAAAATAACAGCAGAACCTAGCGATTATGCCGCTAGGCTTTTTTCTGTCAGATCATTATTAATGGGTAGCGTTAAGGTGAAGGTGGTGCCAACGCCTACAGTCGATACGGCTTTAATGTCGCCATTATGCTGCTCCATAATCTGCTGACTGATTGCCATACCAAGACCAGTACCTTCGCCTGCGCCTTTAGTGGTAAAGAACGGCTCAAATATCTGACTGAGCACTTCTGAGCTCATGCCTTTACCGTTATCAATGACATCAACATAAACATTGCTGTCATCGGCACGGGTACGCACTTCGATTTTGCCATCAGATTTTTCGCCCATGGCTTGCGCAGCGTTATTGAGCAGATTGACCAAGACTTGGTTAATCTGTGACGGTGAGCATTTAATTTCAGGTGTCGGCGCAAAATCAGTGACAATCTCTTGATGTCTGATAGAGTTACCGGCGATTTTCAGCGAGGCTTCGATACATTCGCGCACATCAATGGTCTTCACTTTTGACTCATCAAGACGGGCAAAGTTACGTAGGTTTAATACCATCTCAGTGATTTGCTCGACGCCAAATAGCGAGTCTTTAATCAGCTCTTTTAGCTCAGCGGACAAATCATCTTCTTGAATTTCATCGGAAGCACGGACGATATCTGCTAATAACTTATCAATTTTGCCATCGGAAGCCGCGTCAGTTTTAACGCCTTTTAAACCTTGTACCAGTTCAATCAGCTCTTCGTATTGCTCAGTCAACTGACCGATAATCTCGAGGTTATTCTGTACATAAGATAATGGCGTATTTACTTCATGGGCAACACCAGCAACCATTTGCCCCAACGTTGCCATTTTTTCTGAACGGATCAATTGTAGCTGCGAGCTTTTCAGCTCTTTTAGTGTGTCTTGCAGCTCAGCAGTACGTTCTTCTACTTTAATCTCTAGCTGTTGGTTAATATTGGCAAGCTTACCTTCGTTAGATTGGATACGATCTAATAGGTCGTTAATAGAGCCGTTTACCAGTCCAATCTCGTTGCGACCTGTCTTGAATTTAACTGAGCTTAGCTTGTTGTACTGCTTGTTATTAATGATGTTTTCTGCGAGAGAAATTTTATCAGTGGTCTCTTTCAATGGCTTGAATGCTAAGAAAGTTAGCATAAAGTAGATAATACCAGCGGTGATAAGGAGCGCTAACGCAATCCAGTTAATCAAGTTTTCACTTAGATTGTCGGCAATGGCGTTAATCTCAGCATCAGGCTGTACGACAATCAGCTTCCAATAGGTTTCAGGAATCTCAAAGACATAGGCTTGACTGCCGTTATAAAAGTTATCATTGGTCAGCTCAAAGCTTTGTAGCAAGCGGCTATCCATAGCATTTTGCTTGTTTTCACCGTTATTTAGGTAAGCAGCATAGTTGACCAAATAATAACCTTTGGAATCACCTGTTTCTGCTTTATCAATTGTATTCAATACTTGCTGAACTTGCGGTGACACGCTAGCTGCAACTTGCTCGATAATCTCGTTACGCTGAGTTTCCAAGAAGTTTAATACCGGATTCCAAGCAGGGTCAGAGTTGATAACTTGTTTGATATCAAGTGGTGTACCGGTTGCTTCATCGATATAGCTTAAGCGTTCAGGGTTAGATGAGGCGATTACCTTATCACTGTTATCTAATAATAAAATGTAGCCTGAACCAGAGCTCTCACTCAACTTGACGATGTTCTCTTGCAACTGGTTTAGGGTAAAGTTGACCGTACTGGCACCCCAAAACTGATTGTCACGCTCAATTGCGACACCGCAGCTCATGGCAAGCTCGCCTTTGGTTTGGCTGGCGCGAACATGGTTCCAGATACAGCTGTCAGGTTTGAGTAGTTTTAAGACGCTAAACCAATCTTCTTGATAATAAGGATTGGTTGGGTTTGGATCGCTTAGTACCGCTTGATAATCACCGTTTTGGCGTACCATCAAAAACGGATGGGTTGCCGTATTGGCACCAAGAGCGCCTTTTTCTGGCCAAATGCCACCACTACCCAATAAGTTATAGTCGCGTTTATCGAATGCATTGGCGGTACTGACTTGCAAAATATTCTCTTGCGGTGGCAGCGTTTGCGCGCTTTGCTGTAACAGCAAGGCACTACGCATGACACGATTGATGTCGGCTGAGATACTATTAACCGCGGTATTACCACGTTCAGCGACCAGCTTTGCTGACTCAAGACGGATTTTATCATGGCCTTCTTTATCAACCACATAAACAACGACCGCAAGTACGACCGCAAAAGCAATGAACAAAATAGTGGTAACTTGGGTACTGACTTGATTAAAAAAGCCAACTTTTTTAGAGGCACTCATGACGGGATTTGTCCTTGGGAGTAGGGAGCACAAAAAGAATTGCCAATGGGATGGATTGGCTATAACGAAATATATGGTTAAGTTTCATCAAAATAGCTTGTTAACACTAGTCATAAACGTCAACTAAAAACAGTATCAACATAACTTAAAATTATGATAATAAACTCAACTTATAACTTAATGGACTATCACAGGCAATAGCATACTCATAATCGCTGATAAAGCATGGATAACGGTTAAGAGGTCTATGCTATTTTGTATATAAGTAGTAGTTAGCTAAAAGTCTAATGACTTAGTTAAATTGAATAGCTTTGGTATTAAGAGAGATGTTCTATTGCATTTTTTAACAATACAGTAACAATTTTACGATAACAATATTTTTTGTTTACTTGCGAGTCGTTATCTTACTGGTTTACAAGCCCAACTTATGCTTAGCTTTAACTTTATCTTGCAGAAATCTGCTCTTGAAAAGTGAACTTAACGCACTCATCTAAGCGCTAACGTTATATAATGATCTGTTTTATCGACGGATTTGGCTTACAAGCTGATGTGCCTGATATATCTCGTGACAATATACTGAATGACCGTATATTGAATAAACGTATATCCAATAATTATCAGTTCGTCCATGTGACTGAGCCAGCAAGCATGGCTTGCATCGTAAACTACCTATTTTCTTATCATCTGAGTACAAAAAGACATCGCCCTATGACTATCTCTATCGCTTCATTGCACAGCACCGAATTCGCCGTTGGTCAACGCTATTTATCTGATACGGAGTCCGAGCTGGGCTTAGGTGTGGTCATCGATGTAGACGACCGATGTGTGCACATTTTATTTCCGCAAAGTGAAGAGACGCGCGTTTATGCAAAAAACTCTGCGCCGTTATCTCGTGTGGTGTTTAAAGTCGGCGATAGTATCTCTGATCAGGCAGGTAAGAGCTATACAGTAAATGCTGTTGAAGAAGTAATGGGCGTGCTCAAATACAGTGTTGATGAGCATGAAAAAGCCATTATGGAAACTCGTCTGGCTGCTAATATTACTTTGGCGAAACCACTTGAGCGTCTGCTGGCAGGTCGTATTGAGCGCAGTGATTGGTACGATTTGCGTCAAGATATTTTGCGTATGCAATCAGCGCTTGCAGGTCACCCGCTCAAGGGCTTAATGGGCGCGCGCGTCGATATCATTGAGCATCAGTTATATATCGCTCATGAAGTCGGCAAACGTATTGCGCCGCGAGTTTTGCTGGCTGATGAAGTCGGTTTGGGTAAAACCATTGAGGCAGGTCTGATTATTCATCAGCAGCTACTGACTGGCAAAGCTGAGCGGGTATTAATCCTTGTACCAGACAGTCTGCAATACCAGTGGATGATTGAGCTGCGCCGCCGCTTTAATCTCAACTTTGCCTTGTTTGATTTGGTGCGTACCGCAGCGATTAAAGAGCACGACCCTGAGCAAAATGTCTTTATGACTGAGCAATGTGTCATCGCTGGTATGGACTTACTCCTTGATCATCCTGACTTGTATGATCAGGCGATGGAAGCAGGGTTTGATTTATTGGTCGTCGATGAAGCGCATCACCTGCATTGGGATGAAGCGCAAGGCGGCAATGATAAGTACGACCTCATTGCAGATTTTGCTGAAGAGACGGCAGGAGTCATGCTATTGACGGCGACACCTGAGCAGCTTGGGGCGCAGAGTCACTTTGCTCGTTTGCGTCTATTAGACCCAGATCGCTTTGATGACTTAGATGAGTTTATCGATGGTCAAGATGCCTTTGCAGAAACGGCAGCCGTTGCCAGCCTATTAATAGAAGATAAACCTTTAAGTGATGGTCAAATTGCCGCACTGAGTAGTTTGCTGACGATTAGTATCGATGAATTAGCAACGATTAACGAAGACGAAAAACTCCGTACTTATGCCCTAAATGAATTGCTAGATCGCCATGGTACGGGACGTATTTTATTCCGTAATACCCGTGAAAGTGTGAAAGGTTTTTATGGTCGTAGTAGTCAGCCTTATCCACTGCCATTACCTGAAGCATGGGTCGACAGCTATCAAACCAATGGTAAATTGCGTGAACAGCTATGGGGCGAAGAAAATCAACCTGATGGTGGCTGGTTGGAAGACGACCCACGTGTGCCTTGGCTGATTGATATCTTAAAGGGTGAGCTTAAGCACAAAAAAGTACTGTTAATTGCCCGTAGTGGTGCAACCGTTGAAAGCTTGGAAGCGGTATTACGCTTACATGCGGGTATTAAGACTGCTATCTTTACCGAGCAGATGACCTTGCTTGAGCGTGACCAAGCAGCGGCGTTCTTTGCTGATAGTGAAGGCGCACAGATATTATTGTGCTCAGAGATAGGCTCGGAAGGACGTAACTTCCAGTTTGCAAGCCAGCTGATATTATGGGATTTGCCTGCCAATCCAGATACCTTGGAGCAACGTATCGGTCGCCTAGATCGTATCGGGCAGACGCAGCAAATCATGCTACATGTACCTTATGTCCAAGGTACCGCGCAAGAGCGTCTGTATCAGTGGTATAACAATGCGCTAAATATGTTCAATCAGATTTCACCAACAGCGCAGAGCGTACAAGAGCAGTATATCCAAGAGCTAAAACCGATGCTTGAGGGTGCCGATAACGACGTCAATCGTGCAATATTGGCAGATATTATCGCAGAAGCAGCACAGACACGACAGGGACTTGAAACACAATTGCAAGCTGGTCGTGATCGTTTATTAGAATACAACTCATGCCGTCCGCGCGTTGCTGGACGTATCGCTGATGCCATGCGCGATTTTGATGGGCACAATCTATTACCGCAGTTTATCGAGCGCTTTTTTGCCTCAGCCAATATCGAGCACAATATCCAACGCGATGGCTCGTGGGTGATTTCACCGATTGACAGCACTGAGATCAGTGATTATATCGATGGTCTGCCACTCGGTGATGAAGACGGTATGACGTTGACTTTTGAGCGTGAGCAAGCGCTACAACGTGAAGATATTGCCTTTATTACGCATGAACATCCATTGATGCAGGCGATTTATGAGCTAGCAAGTACCAGCACCTTTGGTAATACCACGGTTGCAATGCTAAAAAGTGCTGCGGTACCACAGGGCATGGTGATGTTAGAAGTGAATTTCCGTGTAGAAGCCATTGCACCGAAACTGCTTAACTTGCCTGCAACCTTGAGCACGCAAAATATCCGCGTCTTTATCAGTGAGCAGGGCAGCGATTTGTCAGCGCGTATCAGTGCCGATATGATCATGCCACACATTGAGCGTTTGGATAAAAACCGTGCCCGCCAAGTGATTAAAGTACGCGGCGATGTCATCGAGCAGCGTTATTATGAAGCGGAAGATATTGCTCGTCAGCAGTTGGCTGAGATTGGTGAACAAGCAAGTGCCCGCTTTAGCCAGCAGTGGTCGCGTGAGATCAAACGTCTTAAGCATCTACAAACTATCAATCCAAACGTACGTCCAGCAGAGATTGAGCGTTTAGAGCAGCTAAAAATGCAAGGCGAGCAAGCATTGGCGGGCTTGTCATTGGTGCCAGATTCTATCCGTGTATTGGTGGCAGTAAAACCATAAATTTAATACAATAGTAAAAACGAGGTGTATTTAAGCATCTCGTTTTTATTTATGACTTTTTATCATGAGTTTTCGATAATCCATTTATTGCTCATCTAAAGATTTATCTTGTATATTACTGCTATTGATTTCATATTATTTAAATTAAAACGCCATATCGGCTTAAGCCATATCGTCTTGATATTCTTTGGCGCTTATATCTAGATGCTTGGCGTTATTGATAAAAATAAGGAAAGTAATCGTCATGTCTGATTATTCACAACTAATAGATGAGCTATTGGCTACCGTCGCGCTCATCGAAGTCAGCCCTGATGTATTTGAAGGTAAAAGCCATGACTATGTCGGTGCCCGTATCTTTGGTGGGCAAGTGCTCGCCCAAGCGATCATGGCAGCAGCGCATACGCTTGATGAGGATAAACCTTGTCATTCATTGCATGGGTATTTTTTGCGCGGCGGTGATATTAACCAGCCGGTGATTTATCAAGTGCGCCGCTTACGTGATGGGCGTAGTTTGTCCGCGCGCGAAGTAACAGCGATTCAGTATAAGCAAGTACGTGGTAAGCCGCCGGTTGAGCAAGTGATATTTTCAATGATTGCTTCTTTTTCACCGATGGAAGAGGGCTTAGAGTATCAAGAAGATATGCCTGTCTATCCACCGCCTGAAGACTTACTTGCGGAGCAGGATCTAAAAGAAGACTATGTTGGTAAAGTTCCAGAGGCATTAAAATCTCGTTTTATGCGCCGTCGTCATATCGAGATTAAACCAGTGAAACCGCGTGACCCGATCCATCCGGAACCAATGAAACCTAAGCAAGCGAACTGGCTGCGTATCCGCGAGCTTGGCAATCAACCCGTCGCGATTCAGCAAGCATTACTGGCATTTTCCTCTGATTTTTATTTGGTTGGCACGGGGCTGATGTCACATGGTATTAGCTTTATGACCAGCGGCTTGCAAGCTGCTAGTATCGACCATTCGATGCATTTTCATCGTCACTTTGACTTAAATGATTGGCTGTTATACGACATGTGGAGTGATACGACATCCAATGCGATGGGACTCAATCATGGTCAGTTTTGGCAAGATGGGAAGTTGGTGGCGACGGTACAACAAGAAGGCTTAATGCGTCTGCGTGTACCGAAATCTTAAGTTTTTGATAAAGAAAAGAGCGACTCAAGATTCTTCTAAGTCGCTCTTTTTATGATATACAGTCTTTATTTTATAGTTAAAAAGTCTCAAAAACGCTACAGTGCTGCTGATATAAATTTTTTGCAGCCTCTGTCTGCGTAGGCACAGCAAGCAAGAAAAATGAATATCAGCAGTACTTGATGTATCGATATTACTTTTCTCTGACTATAGATGTTTTTTTCAGTGACTATGTGCAAAGGCTTGTTCTAAAATTTTAACCATTGCTCGTGGCAATCCTAGTGTTTCCTGCGCATCATTAGCGTTTAACCAGTTAATATTAATTTCAGCTGCTTGTAATGCCTTGGTTATCTCAGTTACCTGTTTATCGTTTAAAGTTACTGATTGCGGGGTTAAATACCAATGAAAATGGGTCAATGAATGTTTGATAGGCGAATCATCGAGTAATGTGTTGCTGATTGATTTTGCGCTCAATTTATTTTTGTTCAGCCACTCATTAATAATTTGCTCAGCAGTGGTAAATTCTGTCTCGTATATTTTTTCATTACTAGCTACTTCTAAAAGCTGATTATCATTCGCTGCAATTGGTTCCTTGTTTTTATTCTTGTCAGCATCCTTCAAAGCAACTTTTCCGCTAATTTTTTCTATAAATGCTAGCGGCAAACTCCACAGTCCGCCCCAAATACCATTGTCAGGGCGCTGTAGCCAAAGTATTTCGCCATTTTCGTTTTCAATAAGCAGTGCATTACTAAATTTACTCGGTTTAGGCTGTTTCTTAGCCTTCACTGGATAGTCCGTTTCACGACCTTGCGCATGTGCCAAACAGTCGTCTTGTAGTGGACATAGTAGACAAGCAGGCTTGCTACGCGTGCATAAAGTTGCACCCATATCCATCATCGCTTGCGCAAACAATCCTGATTGTTCTCTAGGCGTTAAACGCTCTGCCAATGCCCATAAATCTTTAGTCGTCGCGGACTTAGTGATGTCACCATCAATTGCTGCCCAGCGTGTCAAGACACGTTTAACGTTGCCATCGCAGATGACGCCATAACGATGCAAGCCCATTGACATAATCGCCCCAGCAGTCGATGGCCCGACGCCAGATATGGCTTCCCACCCTGCTAGCGTCTGCGGAAAGTCGCCCGTCTCATCAATGACTTCGACCAGTTGTTTCGCGCCTTTATGCAAATTACGCGCGCGCGCATAATAACCAAGTCCTGCCCAATGCTCCGCAACCGTATCCCATTCTGCGGCTGCTAAATCTTGTACCGTTGGAAACGATGCCATAAAACGGGCAAAGTAGGGCAGTACCGTCGTTACTTGCGTTTGCTGGAGCATGACTTCGGATAGCCAGACGATATAAGGATTGGGCGCGTCGGTTTGGTGCTGCTGCCAAGGTAGGTCATGGCGACCGTTTTCGGCGAACCAATCGAGTAGGCGCGGGGCGAATGCGTCTAAAGAAGTTAATGAGTGAGAAAATTGAGTATGCAAGAGTATTCCTTGTAAATTTAACAGGGATATATAAAATTTGGGATTAAGGTTATTTATGGGGTGTAATACGATTGATACAAGACAACAGTAGGTGAGCTTAGTTGTGAGGATCATTGGATAAAATGGCAATTAACTGTATTGTTTGCCAAGTGAGATTGTGAGGATTTTCAGATAAGTTAAAGGTGAATTATAAAGATAAAACAGGTGCGCTAGGCGCACCCTACGAGCTATATTAATTAGCGTCTACTTCCGATTCTTCCGCGTTTTAAGGCGACGCAAGCGTTTCTCTTCTTCTTTAGCGATTCTTTTTTCTTCTGACGCGATGCGTTGCTCAGCGACGACAACTTCTTCAGCCTCAGTCATAGCAGGCGTCTCCAAAGTGATACGCCCAATCTTACCGCTACGCAGCTCATTCACTAGGATTTCAGACATCCGGTACGTATCGACTTTATTACCCGCGCGCACGCAGCCGCGATTGCGACCAGCTATTTCAAAGAACTCCCAATCGGTCTTAGGCAGTTCTTCAATTTTATAGCGGGTTTTTAGCAGCTCAGGATAGGCGGTTAATAAATACTCAGCGGTATAACCGGCAACATCCGCAAAATCAAACGCCGTATCACGAATGCCGCCTGTTGCTGCCAAGCGATAGCCAGAGTTTTCGTTTTCAACTTTTGGCCACAGCATACCGGGTGTGTCATAGAGCATGATGTCATCGTCAAGTTTAATCAATTGCTGCGACTTGGTGACCGCTGGCTCGTCACCAGTTCTTGCCACGGCGCGTCCAGCCAAAGTATTAATCAAAGTCGATTTACCGACATTTGGAATCCCCATAATCATGGCTTTGATTTGGCGACCGGTACCAACTTTATTGGGAACGAGTTGTTTACAGATAGCAATGATACGTTTTACATCATTGGCTTTATCAGTATCGCAAGCAATGGCTTTAACACCGTTTTGCTGCTCAAGATAATCCATCCATGCTTGGGTCAGCTCAGGATCAGCAAGGTCAGCTTTATTTAAGATTTTGATAACCGGTTTTTCGCCACGTAATGCTGCAACCATCGGGTTCTCACTACTATAAGGAATACGTGCATCAATCACTTCGATAACCACATCCATCTGCGGCATGATTTCTTTGATTTCGTTACGGGCTTTGTTCATATGCCCAGGGAACCACTGAATACTTACTCTCTTATCCATCTGCTTTCATAACCTTTTATAAAAAATGCTCAAAGTAAGACGATCGTCATTTACTTTTCATGGTGTTCAGTTTACTACATAAGCCACGTACGGATGCTAAAAAGTAACAATGCTAATAGTGCTCACGCTATAATTTCAATTTACTCTAATAAGAAACTATGATTCGACCTGTTCTGCTGTTCCATCACGCGCCGGCGGCAACGGTGCCAAATAACCAATCAATAAAATCAAACTACCCGCACCAAGGAAAGAAATCACTCGCCAAATTGCCTCAGTCTGTGACAAGTCAACTAAGACCAATTTTAAGACCACAATACCCAATAAGCCAATGCCCATAAACCATAGCGCGCGCTGCCAATAGCGACTGGCAATAATGGTGGCGACCAATGCCAGTAGCGTCCATAAAATCGTCAGTCCTGTCTGTACTTGCTCGCTACGCCATGCGCCGCCAGTATGATCGTATGAGTCAGCTATCCATAGCGGCGTATGAATAAAGGCGTGCAGCGTTCTGACCAGCATACTAGAGAGTATCCAAAAGCTAATCAGCGCTAGTACGATCAACAACGTGTCACTCTTACGAATGGCGCTAAATAGACTTTGCGAGTGCGCGCCACGTTGACGCAATAAATAAACGCCCAATCCATAAAACAACACCAGCCACAACGTCACATCATACAAGTTAAGTAGTGGAAAATAGGGCAGTCCCCAAATCACCCCATCATAGGTGAAATTGGTAAAAATGACCCAGCACAGTGTTAATGGCACAAATATTTTGGCGCAACCTAATAGTGCACGTTGCCAGTCAAACCAATATAGAGAGAGCGGTGAAGATGAATTTTTCGTCTGATTATTATTTTGCTGACGATGCGTCAACCAGAGTCCAACTAGCATAAGCGCAACCGGCACAAGGATGGTCATCACGCCTTTTGAATCAGGCAATCCATAATGTACTGCTTCTACCAAAATGATGATTCCAGTACCAAGCCAGCTTGCGCTATCGTAACCTTTTAATTCTGTACCGTTATTGTCGTCGTTATTAGCATTGTTATGCCACGTCTTTAGCCATAATTGACCAAGAATCAGCCAGCCGATGAACAACGTCATAAATATCGACCAATAAAAGGCTGTCCATTGATAGTCAAATTCATATTGTTGTGGCAGTTGTAAGATCAGCATCGCATAAAATAACAGTAGCAAACCATGGCTAAATTGTCTGATTTCTCGCCATGAACGATATTGATTGATAAAATAATAAATAATCATGCTAACGACACTTGCTAAGGCAATAAGCGTCGATGTTGCCAATTGCCAGTTTGCAAGCCATTGGTCAAAATCGAGGACTAACACATACAGCAGCCAACCCACCGCAGTGAGCGTTAACAGCCGTATCAAAGAAAGACGTTGCCAAATAATTTTAAACGCGATACTTTGGTTGTTGATACTTTCAAACCATTGCTGAGTTGCTGTCTCGCTAATGCCTAACGCTTTGCCGTATTCGGACAGCGTATTATTGGCATTAGGCTGATTTTTAGAATCGTGGACAGATGGCATTGAGCCTTGTGTCGCTGTCATAGGTAATGAAATAGGCGAATTGCTGGCACGTAAGATAAAGACGCTGGCAATTGCACTGATGGCAGAAATGGTTAATGCGAGTGTTGGATAGTAATCAAGGGTAATGACAAAGGTATTTGATAACATACCAATGCTAATTAGCTGCAATACTAAACCCAATAATACTGACCATGCACGAAGAGAACGCCTGCCAAACCATACCAGCGCTAAGCCTTGCACCGACCAGCCGAAGGCAATCCATTCTGCATTTAATGCCAGCGGAATCACTAATGCCAAAAAGCCAAAGCCTAATGCCAGCATCCCTTCCGTAATCAATGCATAACGCTGACTGCGCTGAATAAACGTCCAGCCAAGCCCTAAGTATACAACTGCTAAAACTGCGCTAGTTAGGGTTAAAGCGTGATTGATATCGTACAGTAACGCTGAAAATAAACCAAACGCCATTAGCGGTACAGAGAACAGCAGCCCAATATCAATAGGAAACACATAGCTGGCATGCTGACTCTTAATATCAACAGTCTGGTCGGTATCAGTAGCAATAACGGTAGTGGCGTCACTATTGTCATAAGAAATAGCATCATTGTAAGCAATGATTTGCTGTGCATAGCGAATGACGACGAATAGATACAGCAGTACATGTAGCGCGACGAGTAATACCAATGTCCAACGCTGATTTTCTATAACTACCGCTAAATTTTCAGTCAATCCCAAGTAGTATGCCAGCCCAAATGTTACACTCGCGCCAAATAAATTGAGCACCTTCCATGGGCGATAATGAGCAATAACTGCAATGGTAATATTTAATAACAAGTAATAGCTAAATAATACCGTTAAGCTGCCAGTATCTTTACTGGTCAAAATCGGTGCAAAGAATCCACCGGATAATGCTAATAATGCCAAAGGAAAAGCGTTTTGGCGTACCGCTAAAGCAACCGTGACTGCTGATAATATGCCAAGCGCTATGAAGCTTGGCAGACTACCAATCACCTGATAGACGCTATAGGCAAAAAACGTGGTCAAATAAGTAATGGCTAAGCCAGTACCTTGTAAGCTAATACCATAGGCAAAGCGTTTTGCCGCTAGCTTTAAGCCTAATCCTGCTAATCCTAATCCTACGATAATAATGCCTGTCAGCTTGACGCCAATAGGTACTTGGATATAGTCGCTTAATAAGCGCAGCAGTAAAACCACGCCGACCAGTAAAACCAATACCCCAACTCGCACCACTAAATTGCCACCCAAAAACCAATTTTGAATCGAATGAAGAAGTGAGGTAACAATAGGAAATGAGCGCTCGTCAGGTTCTATCGGCGCATTAGCAGCTTTATCGGTCAAAGGCTGACTATTGGAAACTGATGATTTTTTTGCAGATGTTGATACAAAGTTATTTGATAGAGGATTAGAAGATAAAGCACTAAGTGGTAATGGTGGCGGCATTGATTTTTCTGTTGATGACAATGCATCATCACTAGGTGATTCGATGTCAAATATACTTTTTACAGCAGTACCTTTTGCAGTAGTGGTACTATTCTTTTTCTGCTCAAGCTCGCTCTTTAGCTGCGCCATGTCTTGACGCAGTTGTGCCAATTGCTGATGTAGCCTAATATAAAGAGCAATCATAATTACTATTAAAGTAATTACAACCAGCCAACCTAAAGAACCCATCAAAAAATATAGCATCATTCCCACTCAATCTGTCTGTCATTGAGTGATAATGACGCTATTTGATTGTAAGCACAAGAGTGACGCACCCAACACGCCACAAATGAGATTATTCAAAGACATTTAAAGGGCTTAAATAAGCTTATTGAATGTCAAAGTAGTATAAAAAGCTATTATGCCAAATTATCTTTCATAAACTCTAGCATATTGTCCCAGCTCTGTTTAGCCGCCGTCTCGTTGTAACCAAGATCAACATCATTTTTCGCTGCACGCTCATCGGCATGTGGGTTGGTAAAGCCATGCTTAGCACCATCATAAACATCAATAGTGTAATCAACATTAGCGGCATCTAGCTCTGACTTAAGACCTTCTATCGCATCCATAGATACCATAGAGTCATCACGACCATGAGCAACCAATACTTTAGCAGTGAACTGCTCATCGGCAGGCTGCTTCGGTGATGGGTTGCCGTGGAAGGTAGCGACTGCTTTTAATGGCATACCTTCGCGCGCCATATCAAGGACGATTTTGCCACCAAAGCAATAGCCAATCGCACCTAAGTTGTCGCTATCAACGGCTAGCTGATCACTAAAGTCATTGAGAATCAACCGGCAGCGTGCCATTAGCATATCTTGATCGGCTAATACTTGCTCCATCCACATATTTGCTTGTGCAGCATCAGAAGTCAGTTTGCCTTCACCATATACGTCCATAGCGACCGCGGCGTAGCCTGCTTTTGCTAAGCGTTCAGTGACATTCTTTGGATGCTCGACTACGCCCC
Organism: Psychrobacter sp. DD43; assembly: GCF_904846555.1. NCBI lineage: Bacteria > Pseudomonadati > Pseudomonadota > Gammaproteobacteria > Moraxellales > Moraxellaceae > Psychrobacter > Psychrobacter sp. DD43. The sequence continues at coordinate 10,001 of NZ_CAJHBE010000012.1, read as the reverse complement.
ACCATTCGGGCGCGACCAAAATGCCAGCGACAGGATTATCATCTGTCGCATTTTCTGGTAATGCGACATAGCTAATCAATTGAATACCATTTTCAGTGGTACTGATTAATTCAAACGTCTTAATTGACATAGTGTTGTCCTTTTTTAGGTAATGAAATTTACGTTATAAGTATCAGATATCTGTATTTTTTGAGTGATCTATTTGCTGACCTTTACTACCATAACGCCCAACTTAGTCAAAAACAGCTATAATACTGTAACGCTCTTTGTCAAAATGATACGGCAGTTTTATGACCCTAAATTTGTTAAATAACGATAAATCCCATTTAAGAGCTGCTACGGACACGCCTTTATTATTTGAAGGCGGCTCGACTGAATCACTGCGCCCGCAGTTTTGGTCACGCTATACGCTAGCAGAATTAAACCCTAGCGAATGGGAAGCCTTGTGTGATGGTTGCGGCAGTTGCTGCTTGATTAAATATATTGATGAGGACGAGCAGGGTAATGTTGATGAAGATTTGGTGGAATATACTGATGTAACCTGCCAGCTAATGGACTGTGCGACTGGCTATTGCACGCATTATGCGACACGCCAAGAGCATGTGCCAGATTGCATTCAGCTGACGATTGAAAATCTGCCAAATATGATGTGGCTACCGTCGCACTGTGCCTATAAACGCTTATATAAAGGGCAAAGCTTGCCAAATTGGCATTTATTATTGACTCAAGATGCAGTGGCAACTCAGCAACAAATGCGCGCTGCCAATGTCGGCGTAGCAGGGCGCTGCGTGACTGAGATCGGTATGGATGATGAAGAGATGGAAACGCGCGTGGTAAATTGGGTAAAGCCTTAATAAGCTCTGATCTTTTTATTGTTGAAAGCTTTAATCTCTTGTAGCAGTGATATCAATGTGAAGCCTGAGCGGCAGATTTAGCATTTGCTTCGGCAATATTTTGCGAATCAGCCAATGGCGGAATAGGAATGCTTTGTCGAATTTGTCGTGAAAATTCGCTGCCACGAATATCACCACTATTCTGAAATCCTTTAACCTTTGGATTGATATGGGTGCGCTCATACCAGGTATCCATCGACCAAGGTTGTCCTCTATTTTCGGGATTGGTATCTAGCATACCGGCATCATAAAGATAATTGGGCAACCAACCAGAGACCCAAATCCGGTAGTCCCATGGCAGACGATCATCACTGACCAGTCGCGCCATATAAAAGATAATATTGGTACAGTTACTGGTTAAAGTGTTGTACCACGCAGGCTTAGAATTAAGCTCATCAGCGGCTGTCAAATATGACTCAAACAATGCTTTGACTTCATGCTGCTGTAGATGGCTAATGGGGAATAAATAGACTTGCTCGCCGCGCGCGTTAGTACGTGTGTATATAATATCGCGCTCTTCAGCGGCAATCAGGCTCAATTCAAAACGTCTAAAAAATCCTGCCAATGCCGAAAACGATTCGCCATTTTCTTTACGAATCTCAAATGAAAAGGCAAGCGGGCGCTCATCTTCAAACCGAAAGCTCACCAAAGTATGAGCAATCAGTGGTCCCATCCAATACGAATTACTCACATCGATACCCGATAGTTTAGACATATCAATCGTGCGCGTCTCCCAGCGCTCTGTCGCTTCTGTGTCGGTATGCCAATCAAAATTTCGTACATTGGTGAGTGTAATCAGATTAGGATTGCTAGGATCGCGCCTATAAGTAACTCTTTCAGAGACTTCTGGCATCCAGTCACGTGATTGCTCTGCTTCAATAGAGAAAAACCAGCCAAGACCGATTAGCCAAAATGCCGTATAAGCGGCTATAAGGCTTTTAGCGACAGTCTTTGCAGAAATACGTTTACTATTCACTTTCCTTATGCCAGTGAGCCTGTTTATCAGTGTCTCAGCCATGCTTATCCGCAATCGAATAGCAAGCAGTGCTGCCAGTAGCCCAATGACAGTAATGGTTGTGAACCACGTGATAACTGATTGACCATCGAATTGATACCAAATCGCTAGCAATAGCCAAACCGCTGACAGTAACAGCGTTAGCGCAATAAAAAATTGCAGCAAATAATATCGCCACTTGGGTTTGGTTGGCTTAGATTTTAGTGGCTTACGATTTGATGGTTTATTCAATGTGCTATTTGCCTTGTCATTATTTAGCTGATGATTGCCTAAGCCATTGTCTGAACGATGACCAGTTGAGTGCGACGAAAATAGGCGAGAAAAAAAGGCACGTAGCGACATAAGGTTTATTTTGCCTTTGTGTTGGCTTTTATTAAGAAAGAAACAGGCTTTGACCATAGCAAAAATTGCAACACACTGACAATACAATTTGAGTGAATTTGACGTTGAATGTCGCCAAGCCTTGCGATAAAGTAAACCTGATTAAGATGGATGATTTGTGCTTTAATATCCTCTTAATGATAAGCTGACTGTTTTATTTAGCCTTTTTATCCCCATCTATCATTTTTATGATTCTAATTGCCATTACATTAATTAAAGAGGTTAACTCACACCATCATGTCTGAAGATGCTCCAAGCCCGAGTAGTTGGTCGATGCGCGGCTTAAAACGCTGGCTATCGACCGCCCCCGAAACCCGAGATGAACTGATACGTTTGGTGCAAGACTCGCGCCAATTTCTAGAACCTGACACCGTGGATATGTTAGAAGGTGTGCTTGATTTGCCTGCAACACAAGTGCGTGAAATCATGACGCCGCGCCCGCAGGTGGTTGGGCTACACGAAAGCGCCAGCCTTGCTGAAGTCATGGACATCATCCTTGAAACCACCCATTCGCGCTATCCGGTTTTTGACAGCCAAGATGATGATGCGGTCATTGGTATTCTGTTGGCAAAAGATTTGATTCCTCTGTTGGTGCACATGGTGCGCGATGAAGAAGAGAAAATCAGTAGCAAGCGCTTAAGAGATTTGGTGCGCCAGCCACTCTATATCAGTGAAAGTGCACGCTCTGATACCTTGTTGCGCTCATTACAGCGTACCCAAGTTCATATGGCGATTGTCGTTGATGAATTTGGCAATTTTGGTGGTGTGGTCACGATGGAGGATTTGCTTGAGGAAATCGTCGGTGACATCGTCGATGAGCATGATGATTTTGATGAAGACAGTGACATTAATAATATCGTCGCTGACCCCGAAAAACCCAACACTTGGCGTGTGCAAGCTTCTACCGTGATTGAAGATTGTAACGATGAGCTTGGCTGTCATTTTGATGATACTGATGTCGATACCATGGGTGGCTTGGTCATGCAGACCCTTGGTCATGTCGGAGATTTAGAAGGTGAGAGCGTGGTCATAGACGATTGGCAAATCACTATTACTGATGTCGAAGGGCGTTTTATTCAAAATCTTGAGCTGACTAAAATTAATCCTGAACAACAAATCTTGATTGGCAGCCATTAAACACTTTGTTGAATAAGTTGAGCCTATTGATTAGAGCTATTAAAGATACGCTTAATAAAGGTCATAACCATACAAAAAACACGATTGCGATCGTGTTTTTTGTTTTTTAGCATTTGTAATCACTCTTTGGTCGATAAATTGGTCGATAAATTGGTCGATAAAACACGCAAATTTACCCATTATTTTGGACAGACTGGTATTATGAGCAAGTTTGATTTTTGACGGCTGTATTGAGCATAATATGCCTGTTTTTATATGAAACGTCGATTGAATCATCAAGATTTGAAATTACTGAATAATAAAGTTTTGGATAACTGCTATGCGTCTGTCTACTGTTGATTTGCAAAAACGTCTAAACCCTGAGAAGCCAAAGGGCTTACCTCTGGTGCTGACGATATTGATTGCGTGGCTGGCAGGCGCAATATTTATCTTTGCACTCGCGCCTTATGGCTTTTGGCCTGTAGCTCTGGTCTCTCCGGCGATTTTATATGCTTTATTATTACCACAGATGAGTGGTAAGCGAGCATTCTTTATTGGTCAGGCTTATGGCACAGGGCTTTGGTGTGTGGGGGCATTTTGGTTATATACTTCTATTCATGTGTATGGTGATACGCCAGTATGGCTTGCGCTGATTATGATTGCGCTAATGGGTCTAGGCATGGGGTTATTCCATGGCTTTTTGGCGCTGACTTTTAATCGGCTGGTTGGCAAGCAGCCGTTATCATTTGCCGCGCTATGGATATTGCAAGAGTGGATGAAGACTTGGTTGTTTACAGGCTTTCCGTGGCTGTTTGTCGGTTATGCGTTTACTGAGCAGTATTGGCTGTCGTCATTGGCACCAGTCGCTGGCGTGTTTGCTGTATCGTTTGTGGCCGTATTATTAGCAGCCAGTATCGTGGAGCAATTTCGCCGTCGCGGTGGTTATCTGATTGCTACGTTTGCGCTATTAATCATTAGTACTTCTTTATGGCTCATCAATCCACAATGGACGAAGCCAAAGGGCACACCTGATTTGTCGGTGTCGTTAATTCAGGGCAATATCCCCCAAGACTTAAAGTGGCTGACTGAATACCAAGTAGAGACGCTAAAAATATATGCAACTTTGACCAGTACAGAATGGGAACGTGATATTGTCGTATGGCCGGAATCTTCTATTCCTATGTTTCAAGATGAAGCGGTTGGTTTTATCAATGAAATGGTAAAAATGGCAAAAGAAACCGATACCACATGGGTCACAGGTATTCCTTATCGAGATCAAGCAGACTTTGATCCAAAAATGGATAAGTACCCGCCGTTTTATAATAGTGTGATTGCGCTTGGTAGTGATGCGGAAGGGATGTATAAAAAGCAGCGTTTGGTCCCATTTGGTGAATATATTCCTTTTGAGGGTATGCTAGATATCTTGCCAAATCTTGCTGGTAGCCAAGATATCATGAGCTATAGCCGCGGTAGTGATAACCAATCACCGCTGCGTGTACGTGGGCATAATCTGGGCGCGGCAGTATGTTATGAAGTTGCTTATCCTGATACCACGCGCAAAAATGCTATCGATACTGACTTTTTATTGACCATCTCAAACGATGCATGGTTTGGCACTTCAGCGGGTCCGCTGCAACATCTGCAAATGGTACAGATGCGCGCGTTAGAGAACGGGCGCTGGTTTATGCGTGCGACCAATACGGGTGTGACCGCTATTATTGACCACAAAGGGCGTATCGTTAAACGTGCCCCGCAGTTTGAGCGTACCGTATTACGTGGCGATGTTCAGGCGCGTGTCGGTAACACCCCTTTTATGCGCTTTGGTAATTATCCTATTTTAATCGTGATTGCGCTGCTATTGTTATTGAGCTATCTTGGCAAACGATCGACGCCTCAAACACGTACGATTGAGTAATTACACCGTAAATATACGGTGGCTATCATATTTTTCGATAATAAAATCTTTAATTAGTTGAGGGTTTTAACAAATCGACATAAATTGCGATATAATAGCCCAGTATTTTAAATATTTTGTGCAAGGTGGATAAGGTATGTCAGAACATATTGTCGAAAACAACCCTAAAAAAGAGCTATTGTTGACTTTAGGCGGTGTCGCCTTATTTTTAGGTATCGTCTTATTGATCGGTATTTCTGGTTTCTTGCGCCCAGCGGGAGAGCATATCACTGCTGAAACTATGCCAGCAGTTGAAGCAGAAGCACCTGCAACCGCAACCGAAGAGGCAGCAACTGCTACTGCCCCAGCAGCAGATAATACCGCAGTGGCGACTGCTACTCCCGCAGATGCGACAGTGACCCCAGCAACTGACGCTGATAGTGCCGTTGTTAGTGCAGAAGCAGGTACAGCTACTGCTGAAGGTACAGTAAGTCAAGCGGCAGTTGCCGATGCTGATTTAACAGCAGAACCTGCTGATGGAGTAGCAGCGGAAACTACTGGAAAAGCGCCTGCTGCACAGTAATTTTGCTGTTTTAGAGTGTTAGCATAAATATAGCGATGAGCAAGCTGTCTATAATTAAGTCTCTCAATGTAGCGTTCAGTCTCTACTCAGCACAACCATAAAAACCCCGTTCTCAATCATGGAGAGCGGGGTTTTTTTATGGTTGTTTGTGTAATTATTGACCAATTCTCTCTTTACTTGCTTCCGAGCAGGTGAAACAATATTGCGCCTATAAAACCACTGACTAAAAGAATTAGGAATTGGGGCATTATCTAAGTGGAATTTAAGGGAATAGATTTATGAATATAGAATCAAAATCAGAGGTGAGTGCTGCCGAATTGGCATCACTAGAAAACGGCTTTATGGGACATCCTAAGCCGCTACGCCCGTTATTTTTCACTGAAATGTGGGAGCGTTTTTCTTATTATAGTATCCGTCCGCTACTGGTATTGTTTATGGTAGCGACTGTCGGTAGTGGGGGTTTTGGCTTTGATGAAGTGACTGCCTCTGCCATTTATGGTATTTTTGCCGGTTCGTTGTATTTAGCAGCTGTACCGGGCGGTTGGCTAGCTGATAATTGGCTCGGTCAAGAGCGTGCGCTATGGTGGGGCAGTATTATTATTGCCTTGGGTCATTTGTGTATCGCGCTTTCTGCTATGTTCGGTATGACGCTGTTCTTTATGGGTCTCATCTGTATCGTCTTGGGTTCAGGCTTGTTTAAAACCTGTATCTCAGTGATGGTTGGTGCCTTATACCCTAAGGGCGATTCGCGCCGCGATGGTGGATTTACTTTATTTTATATGGGTATTAACATTGGCGCGCTATTGGCAGCACTGATTGTGGGTGTATTTAAAGAAAAAGGGATGTGGCATATAGGTTTTGGCGTTGGTGGACTTGGTATGTTGGCTTCGCTAATCATTTACCGCTTTTCTGCTAAAAAGACGTTAAATCGTTATGCCAGTGCCAAAAACATCACCCCTGAATGGGAGCAAACGACAGGACTGTTTAAAAACGTCGGTCAGTGGGTTGCAGGATTCTTAGTTTTGCTAGTTGCCATCGTGGTTTTAGTATCCACTGGTATCATGCCATTTAGCCCTGAAATGGTCGCAGAATATATGACTTATGTCATTGCTGCAGTGGTCATCTTATATTTTGCAATAATGGCTATTTCACCGAGACTGGATAAAACAGATAAGCTGCGTTTGTTGATTTGCTTTATTTTGATTATTGGCTCGACGCTATTTTGGTCAAGTTTTGAGCAGCAACCAACGTCTTTTAACTTGTTCGCCGATCGCTATACAGATCTAAATGTCTTAGGGTTTGAAGTACCCAGTATCTGGTTTCAATCATTGAATCCGTTGTTTATCTTAATATTAGCGCCTATAGCTAGTATTTTATGGGTCAAGCTTGGCAATCGAGGTCTTGAGCCAAATAGTATGACGAAGTTTGCGCTTGGTATGTTGCTTGCGGCTGCTGGTTTTGCCTTGATGATATTTGCATCAAAAAGCATCTTAACCGCTGATGGTGGCTTGGCATCACCTTTATGGTTGGTTGGTAGTTTATTACTACTGACGCTTGGTGAGTTGGCACTGAGCCCTGTTGGGTTGTCTGCTATGACGAAGCTTGCGCCAAAAGGTATGCAAGGGCAGATGATGGGACTGTTCTTTGCTTCTGTTGCACTGGGCAATTTAGTTGCGGCATTCTTTGGTGGTCATGTCTCAGCAGATAAGATTGAAGGATTACCCGGATTGTTTACCACTATGACTGTCTTTTTGGTAGTAACGGCAATTATCTTGCTATTATTGGCAAAACCTATCAATAATATGCTCAAACAAAGCGAGCATGCGGATCAAGCCAGCTAGATAACCAGTTATTGATTAGATAAGTGGTCCAATCAGTGACTGATGATAAGACGTGTTACCATTATAGGTAGCACGTCTTATTTTTTAACTTGGCAAGATATTTACCTAAGGCTATTGAAAGCTGACTGTCTGCCCAAACATCTAAGGGTATTGTTTTTACTCTTACGCTTCATCAACCTTGTCTCATTACTATGCAAAATGACTTTGCCTAATATCATTTGCCTAATCTTTGTTATTTTTTAATTCACATGAAGAACCAAAGCAATTTCTCAAATAAGACGGCTATTCATAGTCGCCTCATGTTATTTTTTAAAAACTGTTTTAAATACTAATTTTTAAACACTCATAAGGAATTACCTAATGAATAAACAAGCCATTCATGATCGTATCGAGAGCTTACGTCAAACCCTAGCAGCACAAGACCTGACAGCGATTATTGTCCCTTCTGCTGATCCGCATCTGTCTGAGTATTTACCAGAATATTGGCAGGCGAGGCTTTGGTTGTCAGGATTTACCGGTTCGGTCGGTACATTGGTCGTTACCGCTGACTTTGCTGGTCTGTGGACCGACAGTCGCTACTGGGTACATGCAGCTGAGCAGTTGGATGGCACGGGTATTACTTTAGAGAAGCTAGCACCGGGTCAGCCAAACCATATCGATTGGCTCGCTGCGCATTTGGCGGAAGGTGATAGCGTGGCAGTCGATGGCAATGTACTGTCTATCGCTGAGCAAGATCGCTTGCTTGATGCCTTTGAAGCCAATGATATTACCTTAATTACTGAGCGTGATCTATTGACGGAAGTATGGACTGACCGTCCAGCATTGCCAGCAGCCAGTTTATATGTACATGATGCACAGTTTTTAGCGCAGTCTGCTATCGACAAACTTGCCGCCGTCCGTGTGGGTATGGCAGAGGCAGGGGCGACGCATCATTTGCTCTCGAGCTTGGATGATATTGCTTGGCTGACCAACTTACGCGGCGCTGATGTTGATTATAATCCTGTGTTTTTGGCACATATGCTCATTAGCGAAAACGACGCGACCTTGTTTATTGATAATAATAAAGTCAGTAGCGAGATAGCAAAAAGCTTGAAAGATAGTGGTATCACAATCGCTGATTATGAGGCAGTGCAAGACGCATTAGGTACGCTCACAGCCGATGACTTATTGCTATTAGACCCAAGTAAAGTGGCAGTGGGTACGCTATCTAAAATGGCCGATGGCGTAGGTTTTATTGAGCAAATGGCGCCAAGTACTTTGCTAAAATCGGTTAAATCTGGCGCTGATATCGATCATGTACGTGAAGCGATGCGTCAAGATGGCGCAGCATTATGTGAGTTTTTTGCCACCTTTGAGCAGCGTTTAGCAGACGGTGAGCGTTTGAGTGAGCTGGACGTCGATAGTATGCTCATCAATGTTCGTAGTCAGCAGCCACACTATGTATCACCAAGCTTCCCGACTATCGCAGGTTTCAATGAAAATGGTGCTTTGCCACATTACCGCGCAACACCAGAAAAATTCAGCTATTTAGAGGTAAATGAAGGCGAAGGCGGCTTATTACTGATTGATTCAGGTGCTCAATATCAAAACGGCACCACAGATATCACGCGCGTGGTTGGCATCGGTCAAGTAAGCACGGAACACAAACGCGACTTTACCACCGTACTTAAAGCACATATTGCTTTAGCAAAAGCACATTTTCCTGATGGTATTGCCTCACCACTGATTGATGCGATTTGCCGTGCGCCACTATGGCAAGCGCAGATGGATTATGGTCATGGTACAGGTCACGGCGTTGGTTATTTCCTCAACGTCCATGAAGGTCCACAAGTCATTGCTTATAGTGCCAGCACGCCAAAAGAGCGCGCGATGAAAGAAGGCATGATATCCAGTAATGAGCCGGGTCTATACCGCGAAGGCAAATGGGGTATTCGTATCGAAAACTTGATGGTTAATAAACGTGTTTCTCATCCAGTAGAGACGGAATTTGGTGATTTTCTTAATTTTGAGACTGTTACTTATTGCCCAATTGATACGCGTTTGATTGAGCCGTCATTATTAAGTCAAATAGAGGTCGATTGGCTGAATGACTATCATCGCCAAGTCTATGCAGAGCTAAAAGACCGTGTTGAAGGTGCGGCACTTGAGTGGCTAACGGAGCGTACGCAATCAATATAAGAGGAAGTAGCTTATTTTTAGGTATGTCTCGTCCTAAAATAGATTGATAGTTTTTGCTAAGCCAGATACCCTGAGTATCTGGCTTTTTTGTATTAAGCAG